>JAJEHK010000012.1 GCA_022823765.1 Alphaproteobacteria bacterium
CGACCGGATGGCGAAGACCCTGACAGAGCAGTTTCTCGTGCTCATCATCGACATGACCATGAGTCTCGTGCTGCTCGTCGCGATGCTGGCCTACGATCCCATTCTGGCACTGGTCGTGCTGACGCTGGCTCTCATCCACGCGGGCCTTGCCCATGCTTTCAACGCCCGGCGGACCGTTCGCAGCCAGGCAATGCGGCGCGAACAGGGACTTCTGATCGGCATCGGCATGCAGATGCTCAACCACGCAGACAACCTGCGCATGACCGGATCGGATGATCGGTTCTTTGCACGCTGGGGCGGTCATCAAGCCCGCGAACTTCGGGCACGCCAGGTCCATTCCGAACTCGGCGTCCTCAATGGCGCCCTACCGGATCTGATCGCCGCTCTGCGCAGCGCGACGGTCCTGCTTATCGGCGGAAGCATGGTCATGACCGGTTCGATGACGCTTGGAACTCTGGTCGCCTTCTACATCCTGGCAGAGTTGTTTCTCGCCCCTGTGGGACGATTCCTGGAGTTCGCCGACAGGCGTCAGGCTCTCGAAACCGACATGCAGAGACTGGAAGACGTTTCCAGGGCCACCGAGGACCCCGTGTTCAGCCGCCGGGATCTCGACACGGTTTCCATCACCACATTCAACAAGCGCCTTCAGCTCGCCGGAAAGATTGAACTGAGAAACGTCACCTTCGGATTCAACAGGAGCCGACCGCCGTTGATCAGTGACTTCAACCTCACCCTGAAACCGGGACAGCGGGTGGCACTGGTCGGAACCAGCGGTTCCGGCAAGTCGACCCTGGCGCGTCTGGTTTCGGGCCTCTACCAACCCTGGTCGGGCGAGATCCTCTTTGACGGCCATCTTCGCCAGGAGATCCCCGAAGAGGTGTTG
The DNA here is from genome assembly GCA_022823765.1 of Alphaproteobacteria bacterium. Classification (GTDB taxonomy): domain Bacteria; phylum Pseudomonadota; class Alphaproteobacteria; order SP197; family SP197; genus SP197. The sequence continues at coordinate 884 of JAJEHK010000012.1, forward strand.
CGACGGTCCATTTCCATGGTGAGTCAGGAAACCGTGCTCTTTTCGGCAACCCTGCGCGACAACATCACCCTGTGGAACCCCGCCGTTCCGGATGAAGCCATCATCGCCGCCACCAGGGACGCCTGCATCCATGAAGACATCCTGAAGCGCCCTCTCGGGTATGAGACCCCTGTCGAGGAAGGAGGGATGAACTTCAGCGGCGGCCAGCGGCAACGGCTGGAGATTGCCCGGGCCCTGGTGGGCCATCCGACGGTGCTCGTGCTCGACGAAGCGACCAGTGCTCTTGACGCGGCAACGGAAGAGTATGTTGACGACGCCTTGCGGCGACGTGGCATCACCTGTCTGATCGTGGCTCACCGGCTAAGCACGGTGCGCGATTGCGACGAGATCATCGTACTCGACGGGGGGCGCGAAGTGGAACGCGGCACCCACGACGAACTGATCGCCGATTCCGACGGCGTCTACTCCAGACTCATCAGGTCGGGCTGATGCACGATCAGGCGCCTCAGCACACTTCGATTGCCGAACTCGCGAAGCGCGCCGGCAAGGCCTGTCCCTGTGCCGGCAACCTGCCAGTCCCGCTCGACGATCCTGATCATGTGTGGTTCATCGCCCAGGGGAGCGTCGATCTCTTCCTGGTGGAGTTCAGGAACGGAGTGGAACAGGCCTCCCCACAACACCTGCTTCGCCGCGAGTCAGGCGAACTGCTGCCGGGTGTGGCGCCGGATTGTGAAGGCAATGGCAAGGAAACGACGCTTGGCCTGCTGGCCAAGGGACTGCCGGACACCCTTCTGATGCGCCTGCCGACATCCCTGCTCCACGAGGTTGATCCGGCCGAGCTGGCACAACAGACGGACACCTGGCTCGAGGCCATCACCGAAACCCTGTCGCGATATGTCGGCAGCATGCCGCGTCCCACTGCGCTGGCCGAACCCGGTGTGACCCGACAACTGGATTCATGCATCCTTTCCGTGCGCCAGGGCGTTGTATGGGTGTCGGTCCCGTCACACGCTACCGGCCTCTACATGGATATGGTCGAACCGGATGCAGGCGGTCGGGACGAGGCCCTGATGCCGCTGACCCGGACAAGCTGGCTTACCTTCCATGCAGGGACCGACGTTTCCGGCACGTCGACCCGGAAACTGGCGGAACAAGGCGCGCTGTTGCCGGCACTTGCCACGTTCCATGCTGCCGCGTTCGCGCTGGAGCGGCTCAACCGGCAACTGGCGGTCGTCGATGATGCAAACCTGGAGCGAGCCCGGATCGCCAGCCGGCGCACGGCCGAACGGGACGCCCGCGAGAGTCTGTTCAACATGTACGACAGGCCGATCGGGGAGGACGTCGGAGACACGGCGCTTGAGGACGCCCTGAAGATCATCGGCCGTCACCAGGGAATCGAGTTCAGGATCCCGCCTCGCCAGGCTTCCGGATCTCCGCCCGACCTCACGGAGATTCTCGATGCGTCCGGCGTCCGTGCCCGCCGCCTCAGGATCTCCCCGGACAACACATGGTGGCGCGGGGACAGCAGCGCGATTCTGGCGTTCCGGACGGTCGACGACAGACCTGTCGTCCTGCTGCCTGGGCTGCTCGGGCGCTACCGGGAGGTCGACCCCGCGAGCGGACGCAGCGTTCGGGTCACCTCGAGACGCGCCAGTGGGCTGAAGGCTGAAGCCTGGATGTTCTATCGGCCGCTGCCGTCAAGGCCTGTCAAGCCTGCCGATCTCCTGGAGATTGCCTTCAGGGGATCGGCGGCAGACCTTGCCCGGCTGATGGTCACCGGACTGTTGGGCTGTCTGGTCAAGCTGCTGCCCGCTCTGGCACTCGGCTTTGTGGCTCACCAGGCCATGGCCGGCGGAAGCGTCGGCACCCTTTATGTCGTGGCCGTGACACTGGCAGCATTCGGTCTTCTCGGTGCATTGCTTCACCTGCTGCAAGGCACGGTGATGATGCGACTGGAAGGACGTTCGGCATCGCGGGTCGAGGCGGCCTTCTGGGACCGCCTCATGCGCCTTCCGCCCGGCGTCCTGCGCCGCCAGCCAACCGGCGATCTGGCGATGTCGGGAATGACATTCCAGAGTGTTCGAGACGGCCTGCAGGGAGTCGTTGCCGACAGTCTGCTGTCAATCCTGTTCTTCGCTCCGGTCCTTGGTGTCATCTTCTTCTATGACACCTTTCTCGGCCTTGTCGTACTCGCGTTCAGCCTTCTTTCGCTTCTTGTGACCGCGGCGCTGGGGTTGAGCCAGATCGCTCCCCAGGGGCGCGTGATCAGTGCGGCCCGGCGTGTGACCGGACGG
>JAJEHK010000253.1 GCA_022823765.1 Alphaproteobacteria bacterium
CGGCATCGGCGAGGACGGCCTCCGGCGCTTCCAAGGGCACGTGGATCCACGTGTCGGGCAAGCGCTGCAACTCCGGGAGCCAGCGTCGGAGATAGTCGCCCGCGGCATCGAAGCGCCGCGACTGGGCGAGGGGGTTGAAGACACGGAAATAGGGTGCGGCGTCCGCACCGCTCCCGGCAACCCATTGCCATCCGACGGTGTTGTTGGCGAGATCGGCGTCCACGAGCGTGTCGAGGAACCACTCGGCGCCGAGCCGCCAGTCGATCAGCAGGTGCTTGGTGAGGAAGGATGCAACAACCATCCGGACCCGGTTGTGCATCCAGCCCGTTGTCCAGAGCTCCCGCATTCCCGCATCCACCAGCGGATAGCCCGTCCGGCCGCGTTGCCATGCCCGAAGACTCTCGGGATCGTCGCGCCAGGGCATGCGATCGAACGCGCGCCGGAGATTGACCGTGTCCATGTCCGGATTGTGGTGGAGCAGGTGGTAGCTGAATTCGCGCCAGCCGATCTGGCGAAGAAAGGCATGGGCGCCGCTTCCGGGCTCGGCCGGACCGATCGCCTCGGCGACCTGCCGAGGGCCGATCTCCCCGAAATGCAGGTGGGGAGAGAGCATGCCGGTGCTTCGCCCCGCCGGAAACTCGCGACTCTGCGCATAGCCGTGGAGGGGTTCCTGCAGGAACCGTTCGAGGCGATGACGGGCGCCGGCCTCGCCCGGGCTCCAGACTTCTCGCAGACCGGTGGCCCAGTCCGGGGCCTCGGGCCGGAGCCGCCAGCCGGCCAGGTCTTCGCCCGCGGGCCAGCGTGCCGGTGGTGACAACCGTCGTACCGTTCCCCCGGGCGACTCGAAGCCGAGGTCCAGGCATTGACGCCAGAACGGTGTGAACACCCGGTAGGGTTCGCCTGCACGCGTGCAGACGGTCCAGGGCTCGAACAGCAGTGCCGAGTTGAAGGACCGGGGCACCAGTCCGAGTTCACGACAGCGTGCCTTCAGCTCCGTATCCCGCCTGGCAAGGGCCGGCGCGTAGAGCCGGTTCCAGACAATACCCGTTGCTCCGGTCTCCCGCGCGAGCGCGGCAATCACGGTGCCGGCGGAACCCTGGCGCAGCACCAGTCCGCTGCCGATGTGCGCGAGGTCATCACCGAGCGCGCTCAGGCTTCCGTGAAGCCACCACCGCGATGCGCCTCCGATCCGCCGCTCCTCATCGTCGAGCACGAAAATGGGAATGACGGGTCGGCCGGTATCCCGGGCCCAGGCGAGCGCGGGATTGTCGGTCAGCCTCAGGTCGCGCCGGAACCAGACGAGAACCGGACCGTCATCCTTCCTCACACCATCTGCCAAGGCGGTTCTCTCTCCCCCGGTCCCCGCGGGCAAGGACATGCGATGCGAGCCTTGGTACCCGCCCGGGAATGCGATGTCATCCGTTTCACGTTCGTCTGCAATCGCGATCCGTGCGTTCGGCAGCCCCCGGACCGTAGCGATCGGCATTTGGCCGAGAGGCACGAAGGATCGGACTGTCCGTCAGGCTGTTGCGATCTGCCGTGAGACCCTGGACGACGCTGCCTCCGGCTCCTGGGCCGGGACACGGGCGGGGGCGGCCTGCGCCCCGCTGAAGGTACAGGTATCGCAATCTTCACCCTTCACCGACCGGGTACTGAATTCCATCGTCGATTGTCTGACCCTTGACCGGCTTCACCACCATGGGCCCCGAAACCGGGTCCCCGATATACACATGGTGTCGCCCCCGGCAGTTCACCCGCTCGACAGAGTGAGCTCTCGGTGCGGGCCAGGCATGTGAGCCAGATCATTCGGTTCAGCATCCACCAGGCCGCGCGTGCCTTACCTGGCTATGGGCACGGTCTTCAGATGTTCTTCGACGGCATCGATGACCGCATTGACGAGCGGCAGATGGTCCTTTTCGGAATTCCAGTACTGGTAAAAGAGCGCCACGGTCTCGCGGGCGGTATCGAGGACCAGCCTGCCGGGCAGACGCGCCTTCGCGGCAAGATGGGAAAGTTCGTCTTCGGAAAACTGATCGAAACGCCTTGTTCGGCTGAAGTTGAGTGCCGCCTTGTCATCCGCGATGTATGGAATTGTGGAAACAAGATCATAGGCTGGTGCGAGCGCCGCAGTACGCCTGTCCGGATAGACCAGGGACCAGTTCTTGAGGTGCGCGTCGGCATTACCGATCAGGACGTTGTAGGTGAGCCGTCGGATAAATTCGGCAATGTCCGCATCGCTTCCTTCAGTGCCGATGACATTTGCGATGTTTCCGGCGCTGGCCTTCCTGTACTTGTTCTCCGGATAGACGCCGAAGACCTGGGCGAAGTCCTCGACATGTACAAGGGTTCCGTCCCCGAGCCGGTCGAAGCGCTCGATGGCAAGAGCCTGTCCGTTAAGAGCACCGATCCCTTCGGGCAGGTTCCCGATGACGTCCGGATCAATGAGCCGGAGTGCCGGGACATCCATGCCGATCAGCCGGGCAAGCGTCATCATTGAGTATTCGTTCTCGGGCACACGTTCAAACTCGCGTGAAGGCAACTTGACGATCCACGATCCGCCCACGCCGCGGACCGGAATCGTCAGCCCGCCTCCTGCTGCCTTGACCGCGGAAAACTTCAACTGGACACCGGCCAACGAGAACCGCAGTGCATTCCCGTGTCCATGACCACCCGGCTGATCGTGAGCATCGAGGGGCCAGGATTCGCCACTGGCCGGCATGACGGTGACGGCTCCGGGCAGATCGCTGCCCAGCGCCCACAGCAGGAAGAACTCGCGCTTCTCGTTCACGCCGGCGCGTTCGGCCAGGTAGCTGCGCATGTGCCCCTCGGGCAGCAGGTTCGAAAAGAACGGCAGCAGCCTTGTCCGGGTCGGCCTGAAAGTGGTGATGAGGTCCCCAAGCCGGTCCTTGAAGGAGAGACCGAGGATCGGCCGGTGTTCGTCCGCCACGTAGTCCTCGACGAACGCGAAAAGCGTGCGGTCCCCCGGCACCTGCGCCAGCGTGCCGATGCGCGCGCCGTGGAGCAGGACATCGAGGACGCGAACCTCAGCCATGGTCATCGTCATCCAGGCTGTAGGCGGGCCGCGCCGTTTCGGCATCATCGTTTCTGTCAGGCAGGGTATGGGCGAGCGAAGTGCGCAGGTCGCGGAGCTGGGCGAGCGCATCCTGAACTGCTTCGAGGCCGACCGTGTTCTCGTGGTAGGCCTTCACCGCCGCCGCGGCGCTGCAGATCGTGTCCAGGCGTTCCCTGACAATCGGGAAATGTCGAAGTTCGCGGACCTGCTGCTGTATCCGGACCAACTCGATCACGTTCGGACGGGCTCGTGTGGCACGGGCAGTGATGTCCTGAATCTGCGTGAGTGCCCTGAGCGCCCGGCGGCTGGACCCGGCAGCAGCAGACGCGCTTTCGTCGCTCAGCCCGACAATGGCATGCACGGCCGGGAGGGATTTGCGGGCCACAAGCTCGAGTTCGAGGTCCAGGACTCGGGCGAGCTCGACCAGGCTCGAAACCCGGAGATCGACCGCGCCCTTCTCGATCTTCGAGATATGGCTCTGCGGGATCCCGGCCCTGGCGCCGAGCGCGCGCTGGCTCAGCCCCCGGGCTTCGCGGACGTTTTTCAGCGTGCGAGCGATGTGTTCGATGGCGTAGGTCATTGATCTATTTCGATACATCTGTTTGTGAAACGATATATTTATACATATCGATAT
>JAJEHK010000223.1 GCA_022823765.1 Alphaproteobacteria bacterium
GGCCTCTACCAGATCCGTACGATGTTCCAGGTGCGTCATTGCGGACGGGTAGGTCACGGTCAGACTCTTGTCCATGAGACGTTGCAGGTTGAGCGGCATCACCGCGCCCGAGGTGTTGCCGAAAGCAATCATCATGCCATAGCGGCGGAGGCACTTCAGCGAGTCATCGAAGGTGGTCGCGCCGACTCCGTCGAAGACGACCGGTACACCCTCGCCGCCGGTGATCTCGTTCACGCGTTCCACGAAGTTCTCTTCGTCATAGAGGATGACATGATCGCACCCGTTCTCCCGCGCCAGGCGGGCCTTCTCTTCGCTGCCCACGGTACCGATGACGGTCGCGTTCAGCGCCTTGCACCACTGGGACAGGATCGTCCCCACACCGCCTGCCGCAGCATGGACGAGTACGGCCTCGCCGGCCTTCACGAGATGAGTGCGTCGGCAGAGATACCACGCGGTCATGCCTCTCAGCATCGCTGCCGCGGCGTACTCGAAGTCGAGCCCGTCGGGAACCTGGATCAGGCGGTGTGCCGGGACCACCCTGCGTTTGCAGTAGGCGCCCAGCACGCTGCAATAGCCGACTCGATCGCCGATTTGAAAGGTGGGGCCTTGGTTGGCGGGCGCTGCGTCCTCTTCTCTCGGTCCCACCGCCTCTATGACGCCCGCGGCCTCTACTCCGATGACGGCAGGCAGTGATGGCGTGGCGCGAATCCCCCTTCGACGATAAACGTCCCCGTAGTTCAGCCCAATGGCCTCCTGCCGGATCAGAACCTCGCCCGGTCCCGGATCGGGCACCGGAATCTCCTCCCAACGGAGAACCTCCGGGCCGCCCAGGTCATGGATGCGAATGGCCGTGGTCATGTTCATTTCAGTTCTCCTGTCGCAGAGTTACCAATACACTTGATGGCAGATTTCCATCCTATCCCAATTTGTGGGGATGAGAACGGGTCGAACTGAGTTTCTCCTTGCAGACCAGGGAGATGGTGAGGGACCTGGTCCGGGTCTTGCCTCAACGGCTGGGTCAAGGCCTGCTGCGGCGCCGACACTTGGCCATGTGGAGCCGTCCCGGGTCCGATGTCGAGCGGCGCATGGGAATTCGCGCTTCCGGCATGTCGATGGATCCCGGGGTCCTTTCACCGGCCCCGTTTCGGCGCGCCCGAGCGGACCTGGTGACAGCCCTGGACGACGTGAGAACAAGTGAGGCCAGCCCGGCGCCGCTGGCGGGACTTGTGTATGGAGCGGCCGGTCTTGTGCACAAGAACCGGTGGTTCGGCATCATCACTGCAATACGCTCCCCAACCGTCCTTCACTGCTGCGCGGCGGAGCGATTCCTGTCGTCTGGAATTGGCCCTGGGTGACGTTGTTCGTGACATCGCGCGGATCACGAGCCACATTCGGAGCTTCTCGCAAAGTGCGCAGGAATAGCGTCCCGAGGCTGCCGGACTCGGGACTCCAGCCAGGGCGCCGATCGAGATTTTCTCGATCCGCCGACCCGGCGGCGTGTTCTGAATTCCACCACTTGTGCCGCACTGACAATCTGAAATCGGTCCCCGGGAAGCGACCGGCCCATGCTGATGGGAGGCTCCATGATTGTTCGCATCTGCCGGGTCCAGGGCCTTCCCATCTGGTCTTGTCAAGGACCTTGACGGGTCAAGCATCCCCACGGAAAATTGTGCCCACCGAGGGATGACTCTGGACAAGTCTGACGGCAAGAAAGGCAGTAGCAGTGCAAGGGCCTGTGAAACTCACAGGCAAACGGGTGGGAAAAACTGGCATGGAAACCGCAAGAATTATGACATTTTCGTTTCTGCTGGCGATAGTCGCGTCGGCTGTCGCGCTTTCCGGTTGCGACAGGGACGTCACCTCCATGTCCGATGACGAAGCGCCCCGGATTGTGAGTGAAGAGATTCCCATTGGTGTAGTCGTAGCATTGACAGGACATCATGCCGAACCGTATGGGCTCCCCATGCAACGCGGATTTGAATTGGCACGGGACGAGATTAACGACCTCGGTGATGTAAGGCTTGCGTTCATAACCGTGGATGACATGAGTACCCCGGAAGGGGCGAAGGCGGCTGTACGGACACTGGTGAAACAGAAGGTACCCGCCATTGTCGGACTTGCCATCTCGACACACCTTAAGGAAGCTGCCCCAATTGCGCAGGAAAACAAGGTAATTGCCTTCAGTTCTGTCTCTTCCGCAGCAGGATTGGGAAGAATTGGGGATTTCGTCTTTCGCAGCAGTCTCGCCACGAACATCAGCATTCCAAGCGGCCTGAAGGCGACTCAGGAGGAACTTGGATATGAAAAGGTGGCGACAATATACGATGAAATCGATCTCTACGCCAGGAGCAGCAACGACGTGCTGCGCAGCGTGCTTGGGGAGAATCGGATCGATATCTTGACTGAAGAGACCTTCAGGACCGGTGATGTGGATTTTTCTCAGCAGTTGACGCGTATCATGGAGATGGATCCAGACGCGCTGTTTGTCTCTGCACTTTCGCAGGAAATAGCGGGAATTCTCTCCCAGACAACCGAAGTGGGGTTTCCCGAGACCATTCAGATCATAGCTCCGGATTTGACCATGGTCGAAGTGCAAGAGGCGGGTTACGGCGCCGAAGGAGCAATAGGATTCATTGGATGGTCCAGTAACTCGGACGCCCCTGGCAACCAGGCTTTTGTCCAAAATTATCGTGCCCGATACGGCATTGACCCTGAACCCTGGGCGGCGCAGTCGTATGCAACTCTCCATGTTCTCGCCAGTGCGATCCAAACGGCACAATCGGCGGATCCGATCGCCATCCGTGACGCACTCGCTCGGACGACGGATTTCCCAAGTAATTTAGGCAGAGTGGGACATTTCTCCTTTAATGCGGAAGGGGATGCCCTTTACGACCAAATCCTGGTAGTCGTCAGGAACGGAGAGCTTGAGTTTCTTGAGTGACTGGAGTTCGCCGCGGTCGATCTGATGCGCGAACAATGCCCATTGATCAGGAATGCTTCGATCAGCCGTGATTGAAAGGTCGAGCGCCGGAAAAGTCGACGAAACTCCCTGCAGGACAAGGGAAGGAACGAAGCGGGCAGGGCTTGCGGGAGTCATCCCGCAGGCGTATG
>JAJEHK010000270.1 GCA_022823765.1 Alphaproteobacteria bacterium
ATGCTTGGACCTACTCACTGGAAGGGGAGCTGACGGCAACACCCTGGCGACTCGAGGGCGGAGGCTTCGATGCTTTCAGGTTCCCGCTCTATGACGTCGCTGTCGGGGAGTGGGCGGGGTTTGTCTTCATCAATCTGGACGAAGAAACGGCCCCGTTTGGCGACCAGACACTCGCCGACACTCCGGCCCTCCTGGCCAACTGGAACCTTGGAGAGACCGTCACCGCGCATACGTTGACATTGGACCTCGAGTGCAACTGGAAGGCGTTTTGGGACAACTTCAATGAGTGCCTGCATTGTCCCATCGTGCACCCGGAGCTATGTCGCATCGTACCCCAGTTTCGCGAGGGGCTGGCGACCGGCAATGTCGTGCGTGGAGATGGCGACATCAGTTCGCCCCTCATTGAAGGTGCCGTCACGTGGAGTGTCGGAGGCAAGACCGAACTGCCTTGGTTCGAAGGACTGACCGAACGCGAGCAGAGTGCCGGAGCGACGTTCGGTGTCTTCCCGCCGAGTGGCTATGTGGTCGTACATGTCGACTACGCCAGGTTGGTACACTTGCTTCCCACTGGCCCGGAGAGTACCCGACTCACGGTGTCGTGGCTGGTCCCGCCAAAAACCTTGGAGTACCCCGGTTTCTCGGTGGAAAAGTTGATCGAACTCGGTGAAACCGTGGTTCGCGAAGATGGCCGGGCAAGCGAGATCAACCAGATGGGGTTGCGTTCCAACCGGCACAAGTCGGGCGTACTCGTGCCACAGGAAATCTTCGTGAAGGAGTTTCACGATTGGGTCAGGGAACGGTTGAACGACGACGACAGCGACTGAGCTCCGGGGACATCGCGGTCGTCTTGGCCTTGCGCGAAGCACCTTCACACAGAATTCGCACAGTCGGGCCGTCGGGGGCACATCCAGGTATTGCAAACGCGGACAAGTCGAGAAGGTATGGAGCCTGCGCGATCTTCCCGCATGGCCGCATAGGGCGCTCGTGCTGAATCAGCAGGTGCAGGAAATCGTCAACAGGCCAGATATCGGGTTGTTGCCTCTCGAAGAGGGGTGGTATCGACAGTGCGATGAACCAGGACGATGAGCTGCGGCGCCTTGCCGGCCTGATCCGTACTCGCAACGCCAACGAGGTCGCGATCACCGAAGTAATCGGCAGGCCGGCCCTGATCGGCCATGTCGGAGAGTACATCGCCGGGCGAATCTTCGATATTGCCCTGGAGCCATCGGCGGTCAATCCGGGCAGTGACGGCCGTTTCAGATCCGGCCCGCTGACCGGAAAGTCGGTCAACATCAAGATGTACGGCAAGAGAGAGAGGCTGCTCGATATCCGCCCGGAGTACGTGCCGGACTTCTACCTTGTGCTGACGGGTCCCAGGACCACGACAGCGACCTCCAGGGGGACCACCCGTCCATGGGGTATCGAGGAGGTGTTCCTGTTCGAGGCCGGGCCGTTGATAGACCGGCTCCGCGCGCGCGGTGTGAAGCTGGGTGTCGCGACGAGCGTCACGGAAAGGGAATGGATTTCCGCCCGGATCTGGCCCGTTTCATCTGGGTCCCCGTTGGAAATCTCGAGGGCTCAGGCGGATGATCTTCGACTCTTCGCGTTATCAGATGGATGAGACGACAAACGACGACCGCCCACTCCGAGTCACTCTTGGGCGATCCTCTTCCCGGCGTCGCGCGGTAGTGCAGTCGGCCTGGTCTCGGTGACGTCGGCGAGCCGTGTGTGATTCTTCAGCCGTTTGGTCAGCCTGGGCGGCAGCATCACCCGCTGGTCCGGCTCGCTGTCACGCATCATGAGTTCGAGGCAATTCCTCGAAGCCGAAGGCCTCTTCGAGGAAATCACGGCGCGCCGGGAGAACGTTTGAATCGACCGGACTTTGCTGGCGCTCCTGGCCGTGACCGGGTGAGCATGTTCGGAGTTGACGGCGTCATGGCGTCACCCGAAGCGCCGGGTTGTCTGACTTCACCGCTGTGTCCTGTTTGCCATGCATCCCTGGGGACGATGCGCCCCCTGCACCAGCGGTCGGGATGCACTCCTGTCGTCTTGCGGGGTGGGGGATCATTGGCTATATGTGCGGGCCTGCCCGTCAATGCGGTCGTGGCGGAATTGGTAGACGCGCAGCGTTGAGGGCGCTGTGGGCGAGAGCCCGTGGAAGTTCGAGTCTTCTCGACCGCACCATTTCAGCACACGCGCCCGGAACGAACCAGGGGACGTGTGCCATGACAGACACATCGCTACAGGCCGCCCAGGATCTTTACGGACTGAACCCCGATCTCCTTCGGGCGATCATCGACGCGGTCGATGCGGAGGACCTGGTGCGCCTCGAGGCGCTCGTGGTGCCCCTGCATGCCGCCGACAAGGCGGATCTCCTCGAGCAATTGGGGGGCGCACAGCGCCGGGTCGTGATCGAGGCTCTCGGACCGGACATCGACGCCGAGATCCTCCCTGATCTCGATGACGCCGTTCTCGACGACATTCGCAAGCAACTCGGACTCGAAACGTTCGCCCGGCTAGTAGGCAAGCTCGATGCAGATGATGCCGTCGATGTCGTTGCCGATCTCGATGCTCCGGTGCGCCGGGAAGTGCTGGAAGCGGTGCCGGCGCCGGAACGGCAGGCGGTGGAGCAGGGGCTCACCTTCCCTCAAGACAGTGCCGGGCGTCTCATGCGCCGTGATGTCGTGGCCCTGCCGGCATTCTGGAGCGTCGGTCAGACCATCGACCACCTGAGGGCCGCAGGCGATCTGCCCGATGAGTTCTATGCGGTCTTTGTCGTCGATCCGGGGCACCGGCCTCTCGGCGTCATCGCCCTGGCAGCACTGATTCGCAGCGATCGCCAGGTCGGGCTGACGTCGCTCGTCGAAGGCGATCCCCTGACGGTGAAGGCCGATACCGACCAGGAAGAGGTCTCCTGGCTCTTCCAGCAGTACGGGCTCTCCGAGGTGGCTGTCGTCGACGGCAACGACAGGTTGCTGGGCACCATCACCTTCGACGACATGGTGGACGTGTTGAGCGAAGAATCGGAAGAAGATGTGCTTCGCCTTGGCGGTGTGGCCGGCACCGACCTCAATCAGGGGGTGATCGACACCACGCGCAAGCGCTTCTGGTGGCTCTTCATCAATCTCGGGACCGCGGTGCTGGCCTCCATGGTCATCGGCATCTTCGAAGGCACCATCCAGGAAATCGTTGCCCTCGCTGTCCTCATGCCCATCGTTGCATCGATGGGGGGCAATGCCGGCACCCAGACGATGACTGTAGCGGTCCGGGCGTTGGCGACAAGGGACCTCACCCGGGCCAAT
>JAJEHK010000311.1 GCA_022823765.1 Alphaproteobacteria bacterium
GCAGCGGCTGTGCCGTCCTCTTCGGTTGCGGCGTCCGCATCGGTCACCATCACATCGTCTTCACCGACTGCGGCGTCATCCTCGCCCACGGCAGCGGCGGTGCCGTCTTCCCCGGTCGTGGCTTCGCTGTCGGTCAGCACCACATCGTCATCGGCGATCGAGTCTTCATCCTCGCCCACGGCAACGGCAGTGCCGTCTTCTCCAGTGGCGGCATCCGTGTCGGAGATTGCGGTCTCCGACTCGACCTCTGCGGGTTCGATGGTGACGGCGTCATCAGGGCCCTGGTCGTCGCGCGACACGAGCCACAGGGCAAGGAGCAGGACGGCCAGCACGACGATCGCGGCGATCACGGCGCTGTGTTTCTTCATGACGGAGTTCCCGGGCGATCAGGAGTGCTTCCTTCGACAGGACAGGAGGCGGACGGTGGCGGCAGGGATGCGATCCTCAAGGCAGATAAACCGGGGGCGCGGCAGCGGCAAGACTACCATCGACCTGCCAGATGTGCGAGCCACTCATTCCGGTTGTCCGCTTGCGCGAATTCTCTATGTTGCGCCGCAGCATGAGGCGGAGAAACGGGCCATGGCAAGAATTCCAGTCAAGAATCCGGTGGTCGAACTCGACGGCGACGAGATGACCCGCATCATCTGGGGGTTCATCAGGGACCGGCTGATCCTTCCCTGGCTTGATATCGAACTTCTATACCACGATCTGGGGATCACATCACGCGACGCGACGGACGACCGCATCACCGTCGAGGCCGCCGAGGCCATCAAGCGGCACGGCGTCGGCGTCAAGTGCGCCACCATCACGCCCGACGAGGCGCGGGTGAGAGAGTTCGGACTGAAGAAGATGTGGCTGTCTCCCAATGGCACGATCCGCAACATCCTCGGTGGCACGGTCTTCCGCCAGCCCATCATCTGCTCCAACGTCCCCCGTCTCGTCCCCGGCTGGACCAAGCCCATTGTCATCGGCCGCCACGCCTTCGGCGATCAGTACCGGGCGACCGACTTCGTGGTGCCGGGACCCGGAACACTCACCGTCACGTTCACACCCGCCGACGGCGGCACGTCCATCGAACGCACGGTCCACGACTTCCCGGCCGGCGGCGTGGCCCTTGCCATGTACAATCTCGACGAGTCGATCCGTGGTTTTGCCAGGGCCTGCATGAACTATGGCCTCAGCCTCGGCTGGCCCGTCTACCTGTCGTCCAAGAACACCATACTCAAGGCCTACGACGGGCGCTTCAAGGATCTCTTCCAGGAGGTCTTCGACAACGAATTCGCGGAACGGTTCGCTGCCCGCGGCATCGTCTACGAACACCGCCTCATCGACGACATGGTGGCCGCGGCCCTGAAGTGGGAGGGCGGTTTCGTTTGGGCCTGCAAGAACTACGATGGAGACGTGCAGTCCGACACCGTCGCCCAAGGTTTCGGTTCCCTCGGACTGATGACATCGGTGCTGATGACGCCCGACGGCTCGGCGGTGGAAGCCGAGGCGGCCCACGGCACGGTGACGCGGCACTTCCGCCAGCACCAGCAGGGCCGGGAGACCTCGACCAACCCCATCGCCTCGATCTTCGCCTGGACGCGCGGTCTGAGATCGAGGGGCGAGTTCGACGGGACGCCGGATGTCACCGGGTTTGCCGAGACCCTGGAGGACGTCTGCGTGGCGACCGTCGAACAGGGTCACATGACGAAGGACCTCGCTCTCCTGATCGATCCGGACCACCCATGGCTCACCACCAACGCCTTCCTCCTCAAGCTCGAGGAAGGCCTCAAGGCGCGCCTCGACGGCGGTTGAGCCGATCAGGACGCCCCGGCCAATGTCCATGATGCCTGCATCTTCCCTTGAAAGGGCGAGGGCGATCATGGAACATGGGCCAACAGTTGACTTGTGTGTCCCACAACATTCATGACAGGGAGATCAACACCCATGACACAACTCGATCCGACCCGGTTGGACATCAACCGGATCACCGACGGCATCCGCGGCGGCAAGTACGACCGCCGCCAGATGAATGCCATCCTTGGAGCCTTCGGCATTTCCACTGTCATGGTGCCTCTGGCCTCCTCGGCACAGGACGAGGTTCCGGCGCAGAGTTGCGGTGGCAGCGATACGCCGCTGACCTTCACGTGGTCCGGCTACGACGAGGTCCATTTCCACCAGCAGTACATCGACAAGTACGGCTGCGCCTCGAACTTTGCCTTCTGGGGCGACGAGGAAGAGGCCTTTGCCAAGATGCGGGCCGGCTTTTCGCCCGACGTCATGGCGCCCTGCACCTACAAGTTGCGCCAGTGGTACGACGCCGGACTCCTGGGCAACATCGATACCAGCCTGCTCAGCAACTGGGATGACATCCTGCCCTCGCTGAAGAACGTCGATGACTCCATCATCGATGGTAAGCGCATCTTCGTCCCGATGGACTGGGGCCAGACATCGGTCACCTTCCGCACCGACCTGGCGCCGGAGTATGTCGACGAGGAGAACCACTCCTGGGGCATTCTCTGGGATCCGAAGTACGCCGGCCGCCTGTCGATGATCGACAGCCTGATCGACGGCGTCGCCGTTGCCGGGATCTACGCCCGGCTCGAGAATCCCTACGATCTCTCGGATCCTGCCGACATGGAGACCGTCGCCAACCTGCTGCGCGAACAGTTGCCGCTGCTGCGCTACTACTCGAACAGCATGACCGACGTCGAAAACTCCCTGGCGTCGGGAGAACTTGTCGCGGCGGCCACCTGGAACAGCTCCATCGTGGCGCTGAGCAATCAGGGCCTCCCCGTCGCCTTCATGAAGCCCAAGGAAGGCGCCATGACCTGGGTGTGCGGCCTGTCGCGCAGCACGATGAACGACGACCAAGGCGACGAGATGATTCTCAAGGCGCACGAGGTCATCGACTCCTACCTCTCGCCCGAGGCGGGCGCCTTCGAGATCGTGTCCTACGGATACGGTCATGCCAACGTGAAGGCTTACGAGAGCGTGTCGGAACAGGAGCTTGCCGAGCGCGGCCTCTCGAAGAATCCGGACGAGCTTCTGTCGACCGGTATCTTCCAGATTGCGATGACGCCGGAAGACCAGATCCAGATCATGTTCGAGGACGTCAAGGCCGGTCTGTGACCCCCTCGACACCCTGAACACCGGATCGACAGGGACCGGGGGAACCTCTCCCGGTCCCTGTTGCTTTCGGGGCTCAGCGCCACTTCAGGGCGGCGCCATCCTCGAGTACACGTTGCGCCTGGGGCGAGTAGCGCCCGTCACCTCCATGCAGCACCAGGCCAGGCAGGAGTCTGAGCGGCCGCGCAGACCCCTTCGCGGCTCTCACCAGAACCCGCTTCGCCGGTGATCCGTCGTCGCGGGGCAACAGGGGCATGATGTCGACGGCGCCTGTCCCTTTCTTCGCCAGAATGCCAAGGATGTCGCCGAGTCTTTCTGCCCGGTGCACGAGAACGATCGACCCCTTGTTGGCGAGACCCTTCAGGCAGTGACCGATCCAGTCCTCCAGCGGCATCGTCTCGACCATGGCGCCGGCGCGGCGCGGTTCCCGCGGTGTCCTGGCACGGCGCGCATCAAGATGGGGCGGGTTGGTCATGACGGCATCGAACCGTTCACCGAGGCCGTGGGCATCTGCGATGTCCCCCTCGTGAACGCATACACGCGCCGCGACATCGTTCAGCGCGATGTTGCGCCTCGCCAGGCCGGCGAGAACGGGATCGCGTTCCAGCCCGGTGATTCGCGTTGACGGCAGGCGCCATGCAAGGCACAGCATCGCGCCTCCGGCGCCGCATCCGGCATCCAGCACACGGGCCCCGTCCCGCACCGCGACCGCCGCCGCCAGCATGACGGTGTCGGTCGTCGTCTTCAGCCCCTGTTCCTGGCCGGCCATGCGTACCCTGCCACCCAGCAGTGTTTCGGCAGGTTCAGTCTCCCCGGACATCGATCCCGGCGTCACGCAGCAGGCCACGGGCGAGTTCTTCATCGTCATCGCCCACCAGCAGGCGTTTCTCGATGGCGAGAATGCTGCCTTGCAGCGCGCTGGTATGCTGATCGAACACGTGGTGGGGAACGTCCGCATCCTTGAGGACGGCACTGGCCCAGGAGAGCGTTACCACGTCGTTGGTCCGCAGAATTTCCTTCATGGACTCCGGTTCCCATGCCATGCCGGTTGACCATAGCGTGTCGAGACGTCCGATGACACGTGCGCCTTTATTACGGGGGCCCATGCTGATAGGATTCATCAATCGGCGGACCGCATCCGGCGATCGTGCCGCAGTCCGGAGCGTCCCTTGTCCGTTGCACGCCCCCACCCCGATCCCGCCGGGCATTCCATTGAGCCCCTGAGACGTCTGGTCGCGGACGATCTTACGGCGGTCGATCGCGTCATTGTCGGACTCCTCGACAATCCCGTGGCGATGATTCCGAAGATTGCCGGGCACATCGTCTCGTCAGGCGGCAAGCGCATCCGCCCCACGCTCACCCTGCTGGTGGCCCGGATGTTCGGTTACCACGGTACCCGCCACATCAACCTTGCAGCCTGCATCGAGTTCATTCACACGGCGACACTGCTGCACGATGATGTGGTCGACGGCAGCACGCTGAGACGCGGCGTGGCAACGGCCAATGCCCTGTGGGGCAACAAGCCGCCCGTCCTGGTCGGCGACTTCCTGCTGAGCCGTGCCTTCCGGCTGATGGTGAGGGACGGCTCCCTGGAGGTCCTTGGCATTCTCACCGAGGCCTCTGCTGTCATTGCCGAGGGTGAAATCAGGCAACTCGCCATTGCCAACGACCTCAGCGTCTCGCCGGACGACTGCATGGACGTGCTCCAGGCCAAGACGGCAAGGCTCTTTGCCACGGCAAGCGAGATCGGCGCCGTGGTTGCCGGCGAGGAAGAGAGTACACGCCAGGCCATGCGCGACTATGGCCTGTCTCTCGGTACCGCCTTTCAGCTCGTCGACGACGTTCTCGATTACTCGGCACTGCAGAATGACCTTGGCAAGACGGTCGGCGACGATTTCCGCGAAGGAAAGATCACCATGCCGGTCCTGCTGGCATTCGAGCGCGGCACGCCGGAGGAACGGCGGTTCTGGGAGCGCACCTTCGCCCGGGTGGAGCAGCGCGACGGCGACCTCGAGCACGCGATGACCCTTCTCGCCCGCCACAACACGCTGCAGGCCACCCTGGAAGAGGCGCAGCGTCACGCCATGATGGCGCGCGATGCCCTCGCGGACCTCGCCGGGAACGCTTACCGCGATGCGCTGCTGGATCTCGTCGGGTTCTGCATCGACCGGAAGTTCTGATCCGGGCGTCTCCGACCCACGAGCTGAGGGCGGGGATCAACGACGAGGGGCGGGCGGCGGCGCGCATCATGGCCTGGTTTCTTCATCATGCCAGGGGAGAAGGTCACCCAAGCCACTGCAACGGCGCCGGTTGTCGGGGCCTTGTCGAGAACGCACTCCCACCGTGTTCTCCGGCAAGCCTGGAACCTCCCCTCAATTCAGGATCGACACCCGGCCGTTTGCGAGACTTTGGCGGAATACGCACGTAACCTCCCTGGCGCGGATACGTTGGAGACCGATGTCGTGATTGACAGCCAAGTGAAGACATACCTGACCGCCGGAGGAATCACGATCACGCGCACCGCCCGGCTCGAATCCCGGTCGGACGCCATCGCTGTCCTCGCGTCGAAGCTCGACGAGCGGCTGGGCGTGCTGCTCTCCTCTACGTTCGAATATCCCGGACGTTACACCCGCCGGGACATCGGATTCTGCGATCCTGCGCTGTCGTTCACGGGATGGCAGCGCGACTTCGAGGTGCGGGCGTGCA
>JAJEHK010000326.1 GCA_022823765.1 Alphaproteobacteria bacterium
TAGGTCCGCTGGCGACCCGCCCTGCGCAACGCGTCCATCTCGCCATGCGCGATGGGGTCACCCTGCTGCACGCGCCGGTTCCGGCCCCGCGCGACCACCGTGTCGCCGCGTGCAAGCACCGAGCCGATCGGGCAACCGCCCTCCTCGAATCCGGTCCGGGCTTCCTCGTAGGCAATGCGCAGCATCCTGCGGTCGGTGTCGGTCAGGCTCATCTCTGCGGTCCTTCGTAGTGGGGAAGCCGTTCGGTGCGGATCGGGTGACCACCGGCGGCAAGCGCATCGAGGTGATCGGCGATGTCCTCGAGCCGGGCGACCCAGACCTTCCGGGTCGCCATGGTCTCCTCCAGCCACCGCTCGACCAGCCGCCAGCGGGCCAGCCGGCCGGTCAGGAACGGATGAACGATCAGCATGAAGATGCCGCCGGCCTCGTACTGCGCCTCGAACTCTTCCCAGAATCCGGCCAGCCCGGCCGACGGTCCGCGCACCGGCATCATGTACCCGATTTCGGCATAGTGCGCGAAGGGCGGCCAGTCGTCCGTTGCCCAGTGGACCGGCATCTCCCACAGCGCGCCCTCGGCGGTGGTCATCCGGTAGGGAATGTCGTCGGCCATCAGCGAACTGTCGTAGCGCAGCCCGTGCCCGATCGCGAGGTCGATGACCTGCTGCGTGACGTTGTAGACCGGTGCGCGATAGCCGCGCGGAAGGCCGCCGCAGATGCGCCGGTGCGCATCCAGGGCCTTCTCGAAGGCTTCCGCCTGGGAGGGTCCGCGCGTGGTCACCGGATCCTCGTGGATCCAGCCGTGGTGGCCGATCTCGTGCCCGTCAGCCAGGATCGCCTCGACAGCGTCCGGGTAGGTCTCCAGGCACCAGCCCGGTATGAAGAAGCTCTGCCTGATCCCCAGCCGCCTGTAGGTTGCAAGGATGCGCGGGATCGCCACCGTCGGGCCGTAGCGTCCCATCGAGACCGGGTACAGCCGGTCGAACCCGTCCTCGGGCCTCGCGATGTGGATCAGGCTGTCGGCGTCCATGTCGAAGGTGATTGCGACGGCACACCGTGCGCCGTCCGGCCAGGGAATCGGGTGCCGGATCATCCGTGCCTCCGTTCAGGTCTCGGTCAGGGCATGGCCGGCGTCGGCGGGCCAGCTGAGATGGTACCGGCTGCCGGCCTGCTGGTTCAGTTCGCCCAGCGCGCGTTCCGGCACCTGCACCTTCAGTTCGGTTCCGTCCGCCGCCTCGAGGAACAGGGTCACCGTCGCACCGACGAACTCCTCCGAGATCAGCGAGCACGGAATTGCCCCGTCGCGGGGCGCCTGGCTGATCTCGACCAGATCGGCGGCGATGACCAGGGTCGCGGGTCTGCCCGGCGCGGGCAGGCCGGCGGCGGGAAAGGTGCCGAGCGCCGTTTCGATCGCGTCGCCCCGGCTGACCCCGCTCAGGATGTTGTTTCGTCCGACGAACTCGGCCACGAAGCGGCTCCCGGGCGTCCGGTAGATCTCCCGCGGCCGTCCGATCTGCACGACGCGGCCCTCGGACATGATCACGATCCGGTCGGCCATGGCTAGGGCCTCGGACTGCGAGTGGGTGACGTGGACGAAGGTGATGCCGAGCTCGCGTTGCAGGCGCGTGAGCACGCCCTGCATGCGAATGACGAGGTGGGCGTCCAGCGCCGAGAGCGGCTCGTCCAGCAGCAGGATGCGCGGCTCCGTCACCAGGGAACGGGCCAGGGCAACACGCTGGCGCTGCCCGCCGGACAGCGTGTCGACACTGCGCTCGGCGAACGCCCCGATCTCGAGGCGTTCCAGCCATTCCATCGCGCGCCGGCGCCGCTCGACGGTATCGACGCCGCGCATCCTGAGTCCGAACTCGACGTTCTCGCGCGCATTGAGGAACGGAAACAGCGCCAGCGACTGCCAGACCATCGGCGTGTCGCGCTCGTGAACCGGCACGTCGTTCATCAGCCGTCCGCTGATGCGGACCTCGCCCTCGCTCGGCGTTTCCAGGCCGGCGATCATCCGGAGCGTCGTGGTCTTGCCGCAGCCTGACGGGCCCATGATCGCGATAAACTCGCCCTGCGCGATTTCAAGGTCGAGGCGGTGGACGGCCGTGAAGGTCCCGAACCGCTTGACCACGCTCGAGAGAACGACGAGTGGATCCTTCATGTTCGTCCCACCCTGGCGATGAAAAAGAGCTGGGCGAGGACCACCAGCGTCATTGACGTGAGGAACACCAGCGAACCGATGGCGTTGACCTGCGGGTCGATATTGCCCTGGACGATCTCGAGGATGATGACCGGCACGGTCTTGTTCAGTCCGCTCACGAACCAGGCAACCGCGAACTCGTCGAAGGAAATGGCGGCGGTCAGGCAGGCGGCGGAGATGATGGCGGGCCGGCAGAACGGCAGTATGACGGACCGCAGCGCCCGCCATTCGGAGGAGCCGAGGTTCCAGGCGGCGGCTTCCAGGTCGGGATCGATCTGGTGCAGCCGGAGGCGCAGGATCGCCATTGCGAATGGCGCCGTCAGCACGGAATGCGCGATGATGATCGACCAGAGCTGTCCCGACGCCCCGATCCAGGACAGCCAGGCGAGCATGGCGAGCGCCATGATGATCAGCGGGATCGTCGGCGGCAGCAGGATCAGCGCCAGGTACGGCCCCTTGAAACGGAACCTGTAGCGATAGTCGGTGTAGGCGGTGGCGAAGCCCAGGGTCGTCGCGATGACGGACGTCGAGAGCGAGACGATGATCGAGTTGCGGGCGGCCTCGCCGATCTCGGCGTCGGCGAAGATCGTGTCGTACCCGTGGGTGGTGAAGGAGCCCAGCGGGATCGTCGGGAACCGGTCCGAGTTGAAGGAGAAGATGACCGACGCGACGATCGGCGCGAAGATGAACACGAACACCAGCAGAAGCCAGCCGAGCAGGAGGCCGGTCGCGATCCGCGCGCTCATGACGCCGACCGCCTTCGGTAGGCCAGCCAGATGGCGGTGGCGGCGATGGCGAAGAGCGTGAGCATCATCATGACCGCGACGACGGCGGCACGCGGCCATTGCTGGCCGGACTTCGTGGTGTCGATGATCAGTATCGGCAGTGTCGGGGGCTTGGAGCCGCCCAGGTAATAGGGCGCCACGAAGTCGCCGAACGACAGGATGAAGCAGAACAGGGCGGCGATGATGAGCCCGGTCTTCGCCAGCGGCACGATGACGGACACCAGCGTGCGCGGGGGCGAGCAACCCAGGTTGCGCGCGGCCTGGACCAGGTTCCGGTCGATGTTGGCAAGCGCGACGGTCTGCAGGATCACGACCAGTGGCAGCGTCAGGGTCAAATAGCCGACGACGGTGCCGAACGGGGTGTTGAGCATCGTGTAGGGGCCGAACCCGACGGTGCCCAGTCCGGTGTTGATCACGCCCGACTCCGCCAGGATCACGTACCAGGAGAAGGTGCGGACCAGGTAGGACGTGAAGAACGGGATGATCAGCAGGAAGATCACCCAGCGCCGCACCGCCGCCGACACCCGGAAGGCCAGTGCGAAGGCGGCGGGAAAGGCGACCAGGGTCGCCACCACCGTGGCCGAGCCCGCCATGCCCAGCGTGTACCAGTAGCTGTCCCAGACGTAGCCCCGTGTCAGCATCCGGGCCCAGTTCTTGAGCTCGAACGCTTCCTCCATCCGGTAGTTCTTCACCAGGAAGAAGCTCATCGCGATCATGAAGAACAGGGGGCCGAGGAAGAACAGCCCCTGCCAGACGATGATCGGAAGCCGGAAGACGAGCGCGAAGCGGTTCATGGCACGCGCCTGGACATGGTGACCGGCCATCGCCGGTTTCGCGCCGTCACGGTGCTACGGGGTTGCCGCCGGACGCCCCTGGCGCGAGGCGCCCGGCCCGGCATCAGGCGTTCTTGTACTCGGACCAGAAGTCGTTCCAGTCCTCGAGCGTCTGGTTGACCGGAATGTTGCGGTAGTGAATGCGGCCGTCCCTGATCAGCGCGATCGGATCCATCGGGTTCCCGTCAACCTGGTTGGTGCGCTGGGCCTCGGCGCCGTCCGCGGCAACCAGCGCCGCCCGCCCGCCCCGGGTGATGCAGTTGCCGGGATAGGCGGCCATCTGCGCCGACTTCACCTGACCTTCCGGGCTCAGCATGTACTGGATGAATGACCTGACGATGTCCGCCTTGGACGAGTCCTTGCCGATGCAGTAGCTCTCGGTCCACTGGATGCCGCCCTCCTCGGGAATGACCGAGGCCACTGGCGCGCCGTCCTTTTCCAGGACGCCGGTGATCCAGTCGCCGATCCCGCACATGGCCAGCATCTCGCCGTTCTTCAGGCTGTTGAAGGTGCCGCCGTAGTCGAAGAAGCCGCCGACCTGCGGGCGCAGGCTCATGGTGGTCTCCTGCACGGCCTGCCACGCGGCGTCGTCGAGATCCCACAGCCCGGCGCCGTTGCCGTTGTACAGGCTCATCATGCCGAGCGACGGCAGGTGCCAGTCAAAATGCCCGACCTTGCCCTTCACCTCGGGCTTCCAGAAGCACTTGTAGCTCATGGCTTCCTCGGCCGAGATCGCGGTCGTGTTGTAGCTGACGCCCAGGTGCCCGAACCGCACCATCATCGAGAACAGGGTGTCGCCGTCCCAGTGACCGGGGAACTTGGCGAAGTCGTCGTGCAGCATGTCGTCAAACGGGTAGTCGTTCGCGTCCAGGGG
>JAJEHK010000083.1 GCA_022823765.1 Alphaproteobacteria bacterium
GGCACGCCATACTCCTCGCGCACGTGGCGGGCCACGTATTCGGAGACGGCGATCACCCGGTCGCCCCGCGCCATCACGGAGTTGTAGAGCCGCTTGGCCCTGGAGTTGATGGTGTAGGGTGCATGGAAAGTGGTCACGATCGGCGTTCCCGTGCGCCGCGCGGCGGCCAGTACCGACCAGGCGGGCGCCCTGGAACGCACGTGGATCACGTTGACCTGATGGACGCGGATCAGGTGGACAAGACGCAGTGTGTTGAGGGCGATGGTCAGGGGATTCTTGGAGGCGACGGGCATCGCCACGTGAATGGCCTTGGTGTGCAGCAGATCAGGCACGAGTTCGCCCCCCTGGGAGGTGACGAGGGACTGCATGCCGGCGTCGTTGAGTGCCCGGGAGATATCGATGACGGCCCGTTCGGCGCCACCGATCTTGAGTCGCGGAATGACCTGGAGAACGACAAGAGAGTCGTCCTGATGCTCAATCATGATATAGGGACACCTGCCGCTTGCACCAAGCAACCATGATATAGGCCATGCCGGACACAGATACGAGATGGCTCGAACGCGAGGATGGAGTCGCCCTTGCCTATGCCCGCCGCGCCGGCACCGGGCCGGGTGTGGTGTTTCTCGGCGGCTATTCCTCCGACATGACGGGGACGAAGGCGACGTGGCTCGATGAACGGTGTTGCCGCCGTGGACGTTCCTTCCTGCGCTTCGACTACAGCGGTCACGGCCAGTCGGGTGGCCGTTTCGAGGAGGGCACCATCGGCGCCTGGACAGCCGATGCGCTGGCCGTCCTCGACTCTCTCACCGAAGGACCCCAGATCCTTGTCGGATCCAGCATGGGTGGCTGGATCATGCTGAACGTGGCCCTGGCGCGGCCCCGGCGCATCGCCGCCCTCGTCGGCATCGCCGCCGCGCCCGACTTCTCGCAGGACATCTTCTGGAACCTCTCGGCCGAAGACCAGGAACGGCTGCGGCGAGACGGCGCCCTCACGGTCGAGGAAGAAGATGGCAGCTACACGGTGACCCATGGCTTTATCGAGGAGGCGCGCCGTCACCTGGTGATGCGCCGTTCCATTGCCGTCGACGTGCCGGTGCGGCTGCTCCATGGCATGAGGGACGGGTCGGTGAAGTGGTCGCTCGCCCTCGATCTCGCCGCCAGGCTGGCGACGGATGACGTTCGCGTTCACCTGGTCAAGGATGGTGATCACCGGTTGTCGCGCGAACCGGATCTCGCGCTCCTCGGCCGGACACTCGACGGGGTCGAGGATGCCGTCAGCGCTGACAGTCCCTCGCGATAGGAGGGATAGCGCAGCCGAACGCCGAGTTCCTTCTTGATCTTGCGGTTGGAGACGCGCTTGTTGTCGGCATAGAAGCTTGCGGCCATGGCGGAGAGACCGGCTTCCTCCAGGGCTACTGGTCGGGGTGCTGTGACACCGAGGAGACGGCAGGCGTATTCCGTGACAATCGCCGGTGATTCCGGTTCATCGTCGCACACGTTGTAGATGGCGCCCGGCGAGGGCCTGGCGATGGAGGCCTTGAGCGTCGCCACGATATCGTCGACATGGATACGCGAGAACACCTGTCCCGGCTTGATGACGCGCCGCGCCCTTCCGGCACGCACCTGTTCGAGAACCCCGCGGCCGGGTCCATAGATACCCGCCAGGCGGAAAACGTGCACCGGAAGGCCGTAACGTTCATGCATGATGAGCCAGGCCTGTTCCGCAGCCAGGCGCCGTGCTCCGCGTTCGGTGGCCGGCGCTGCCTCGTCCGACTCGTCGACCCAGTTTCCCTGGCGGTCTCCGTAGACACCCGTGGTCGAAAGATAGGCCAGCCAGCGCAGGTTCTCGAGACGGGCAAGGGCGTCGGCGTGGCGGGCCAGGGGCAGAGGCGCCTCGCTGGGGACCGGCGGTATGGAATCGATGACATGCGTGGCCTGCGACAGAAGGGCCGTGGCCGCGTCACTGCCGAACACCACAGCCTCGATTCCCTCACGCTCCAGGCCGTCGATCCGCGCCGCATCGCGTACGGTTCCGGAAACCCGCCAGCCCTCGTCCCGGAGTTCGATGGCGAGGCGGCGGGTCGTGTATCCGAGGCCAAGACAGAAGAGTGCCGTCATCGGGCGTCGGAACCCTCCCGCCACTCGCGCCTGACCTGGGGATCGTCCTCCGAAGAGAGATGGCGTGCCCTGGCGGCAGCGAAATACGCCGCCGGCGTCAGGCGGGAGAGAGCCCACACCGCCATGGCCCTCACCAGAGCCGAAGGATCCGCCAGCCTGCTCTCGACCACCGGGACGGCCTCACCATCGCCGCTGTTGCCCAGGGCGATCATGACATTGCGGACGAAGCGGTCGCGGCCTGTGCGCTTGACGGCGCTGGCCGTGAAGAGAGCGCGAAAGGCCGCATCGTCGAGCGTGGCAAGGCTGGCCAGACGAGGACGGGTGAGTTCGGGCCGCGGCAGGAAATCCGCATCCCTGGCAACCCGGGCAAACTTGTTCCACGGGCAGACCGCAAGGCAGTCGTCACAGCCGAAGATGCGATTCCCCATGGCCGCACGGAACTCCCGGTCGATGTGGCCCTTGTGCTCGATGGTGAGATAGGAAATGCAGCGTCGTGCATCGAGGCGCCAGGGTTGGGGGAAGGCATTGGTCGGACAGATGTCGAGACACTTCCGGCAGGAACCGCAGTGGTCTCCCTCGGCCTCGTCCGCCTCGAGATTTGCCGTCGTGACGATGAGACCGAGAAAGAACCACGAACCCAGCTGCCGCGACACAAGGTTGGTGTGTTTCCCCTGCCAGCCGATGCCGGCGCGGCTGGCCAGCGGCTTTTCCATGACGGGAGCGGTGTCGACCAGGACCCGGACCTCGCAGGCAGTCTCGCGGACCAGCCAAGCCGCCAGGGCCTTGAGGTGCTTCGAGACCACCCGGTGGTAGTCCCGCGCACGCGCATAGCATGAAATGACACCGTGTCTGCGTGCCTTGAGGTCCTCCAGGGGGCTGATGTCCGGACCATAGTCCCTGGCGACGGCAATGACGCTCCTGGAGCCGGGCAGGAGGGTCCGCGGATCGGTGCGTACTCCCAGGCGTCCGGCCAGCCACGCCATGTCCCCGTGATAGCCTGCCTCGACGAAGCGCACGAGATCCTCGCGCCAGCGTGGATCGCCCGTCGCTCCGGTGATGCCGCACGCCGCAAACCCGAGACCCTGCGCCTGCTGCTTCAGTCGACCGGAAAGCGTCACCGCCACGGCGGCTCACCGCACCCGGCCCGGCAGTCCCGGATTCGGGAGTCGGGCATCGTCCAGGGAGATCCCCGGCCCGGGATGGCGCACCCGTTCAGAAATCCGGGTCGGCATAGTGATCGTCGGGCGGCATGCCGGCGAGGCGGTCATCAAGGATCGGCTGAAATGACGGCCGCGACTTGATCCTGGCATACCATTCGCGGGTTGCCTGCGAGGAGGACCAGGGAATGTCGCCGACATAGTCGATGCAGGAGATCTGCGATGCCGCGGCGATGTCGGCGAGGCTGAAGCGCTCGCTGGCGAGCCAGAAGCGTGTCGCCAGCAGGCTTTCCATGTAGTCCAGGTGCAGCCGCAGCCTGCCGCGTGCGGCGGCCAGCACCGCGGAGTCGGGCTTGCCGCGTTTCTGGCGCCACTTGTGGATTTTCTCCTCGATGATCACGCTGGTGACGTCCCGGTACATCTTCCTGTCGAACCAGGCGACAAGCCGTCGGGTTTCTGCACGTTGCGCGGGATCCGGGCCGAGGAGATCGGGTTCCTTGCGGACATCCTGGACGAATTCGACGATCGCCTGGCTGTCGGCAAGGGCGAACCCGTTTCCGTCGACGAGAACGGGGACTTCGCCGGCCGGGTTGAGGGCGAGGAACTCCTCCCGTCGCAGCGAGACGTCCTCCTGGGTCAATGAGAAGCGCACACCCATTTCGTCGAGAACGATCCTGACCTTGCGACAAAACGGTGACATCGGGTCGTGGAACAACTCAGGCAAGACTTCCCTCATGACGCAACCGGCCATTTTATGGACCGGCAGGAGGGGTAAATACAACCATCCCGGGGAGCAGGCTCAGGCGATCAGCGCCTCTTCGTCATCGATGAGGGGGAAAGTCAGACGGTCGACCATCTCCCTCGGGCAGATCTGCCAGAAGCGCGTGACCTCGAACTTCCAGTCATGCAGCAGCCCCGAGGCCCGCTCGGAGTGCGTTGCCGTGACATGGTCCTCGATGAGCGACTTCAGGTGTGCCTCCCACCTCGTGCTGGCCAGGCGCCGCATGATCACAAGATCGGAATTGATGTTCTCGGTCAGGCGCTCCTGTCCGTCGTGAACGAAGGCCATGCCGCCGGTCATGCCGGCGGCAAAGTTGGGTCCCACAGGTCCGAGCACGACGACAGTACCGCCGGTCATGTATTCGCAGCCGTTGGATCCGCAGCCTTCGACCACGAGATCGGCCCCGGAATTGCGCACCGCCAGTCGTTCGCCCGCCTCCCCGGCGGCAAAGAGGCGTCCGGCAGTGGCGCCGTACAGCACCGTGTTGCCGATGATCGTGTTGGTGTGAGCTGGACGCTCGCTCGAGACCGGCGGGCGCACCACGATGGTGCCGCCCGAGAGCCCCTTGCCGACATAGTCGTTGGCGTCGCCGAAGACCTCGAGACGCACACCCTGCACCGCAAAGGCTCCCAGCGACTGGCCGGCGGAGCCCCTCAGGCGGACCGTGATGTGATCGTGCGCGAGTCCGCTCATGCCGAAGCGGCGGGTAATCTCGGACGAGAGCCGGGTGCCGACGGCGCGATCGGTGTTGCGCACATTGTAGGCGAGTTGCATTTTTTCGCGATCGTCGAGGCCGGTGCGGGCGTCGCGGAGCATGCGCATGTCGAGGCTGTCGGGAACCTCGTTGCGCCCCTCGACCACCGAGTGGCGCGGGAATCCCCCTGAATCCGCCTGGAGGAGCAGGGGATTGAGATCGAGATCGTCAAGGTCCTCGCTGCCGCGGCCCACCTGCCTGAGGAGGTCGGTGCGGCCGATGATCTCGTCGAGGGAGCGCACTCCAAGCGAGGCAAGGATGTGACGCACGTCCTCGGCGATGAATGAGAAGAGGTTCACCACCTTTTCCGGCGTGCCTTCGAACTTGTCGCGCAATGCGGGCTTCTGCGAACAGATTCCGACCGGGCAGGTATTGGAATGGCACTGACGAACCAGCAGACACCCCATGGCGACCAGCGATGCCGTCCCGACACCATACTCCTCGGCGCCGAGCATGGCGGCAATGACGACATCGCGGCCGGTTCGGATACCGCCGTCCGTGCGCAGGCGCACCGTGTGCCGCAGACGATTGAGGGTGAGCACCTGGTTGGTTTCCGCCAGACCCATCTCCCAGGGCGCCCCCGTATAGCGGATGCTGGTCTGCGGACTGGCCCCTGTGCCGCCGACGTGGCCGGAGATGAGAATGACATCCGCCTTTGCCTTGGCGACCCCGGCGGCGACCGTTCCCACACCCGCCTGGCTGACAAGCTTGACACACACCCGGGCCACTGGGTTGATCTGCTTGAGGTCGTAGATCAGCTGAGCGAGATCCTCGATCGAGTAGATGTCGTGATGCGGCGGCGGCGAGATGAGTGACACCCCCGGCGTGGCGTGGCGCAGACTGGCAATCATGTCCGTCACCTTGAAGCCCGGCAGCTGTCCGCCTTCTCCGGGTTTCGCGCCCTGGGCGATCTTGATCTCAATTTCCCGGCAATGGGTGAGGTACTCGGCCGTCACGCCGAAGCGTCCCGAGGCGATCTGCTTGATCGGGGAGTTCGCGTTGTCGCCGTTGGGTCGTGTCCTGAAACGCTCGGGACTCTCGCCGCCCTCGCCGGAGTCGGACAGCGCGCCAATGCGATTCATGGCGATGGAGAGAGTCTCGTGCGCTTCCGGTGACAGGGCGCCAAGCGACATGCCGGGAGTGACGAATCGCTTGCGGATTTCGGTGATGGACTCGACGTCGTCGATGTCGACAGGGTCGTTGCGATCGTCAAACTCCAGGAGATCGCGCAGGCTGAAGGGTTCCCGTGCGTGGAGCCCCTCGGCATAGCGCCGGTAGAGCTGCCAGCTGTCGCTCGCCACGGCGTTCTGCAATGTGTGGATCAGCCGGCCCTCCCAGGCATGGGCCTCGCCGCCCTGGCGAAAACGGTAGAGACCGCCGATCGGCAGCGCTTGCGCCGCCATGCCATGGACCTCGCGGTGGAGCTTGAGTGTGCGTTTCTGGATGCCGCTCAGACCGATTCCCGAGATCTTGGCCGGCATGCCGGGAAAGAACTCGGCGACCAGGGTCCTCGAGAGACCAATGGCCTCGAAGTTGTATCCGCCCCGGTAGGACGAGATCACGGCGATTCCCATCTTGGACATGATTTTCAGGAGACCGTCGTCAACCGCCTTCACGTAGCGGGCAACGCACTCGGCCCGGCTGTGGCCGCCAAAGAGACCGCGCCCATGGAGCGCCCTGATGCTCTCTTCGGCGAGGTAGGCGTTCACCGTTGTCGATCCGACGCCGATGAGTACGGCAAAGTGGTGTACGTCAAGGCACTCTGCCGAGCGAACATTCAGCGACACGAAGGTCCGTAGCGACTGGCGCACGAGGTGACTGTGCACGGCGCCGGCGGCGAGAATCATCGGCATGGCGGCTCGGTGCGGACCGCTCATCTCGTCGGTCAGGATGATATGCTCGCAACCTCCGCGGACAGCGTCCTCGGTCTCCTGGCGGATGCGCGTGATGGCGTCGCCCAACACGTCGGGGTCGCCCCCGTCCGCCGGAAAGGTGCAGTCGACGACCACCGCGCGCTTCCCGAGATGGTGTCGCATCGCGGCGAAACGGGCATTGTCGAGAACAGGCGAGGCGAGTTGCAGGATGCGGGTCTGGCTTTCATCCTGATCGAGAATGTTGGAGAGGTTGCCCAGTCTCGTCGCAAGGGTCATGACCCGGCGTTCGCGCAGCGAATCGATTGGTGGATTGGTGACCTGGCTGAAGTTCTGGCGAAAGAAGTGATGCAGTCCGCGGTAGTGGCCGGACAGCACCGCAAGCGGCGTGTCGTCGCCCATGGAGCCCACGGCCTCCTTCGCTTCCTCGACCATGGGGCGCAGGATGAGTTCCAGGTCCTCGAACGAGAAACCGGCGGCGTGCTGGCGCCATCGCAGATCAGCGTCCCCGCCAAGGGCCATCGCTCCGTCGTCGTCGCACTGGAGGTCGTCGAGATGGGTGATGTTGCCGATCCAACTCGCGTAGGGTTGCTTGGCGGCCAGGTGTTCCTTGATGTCGGCATCCGAGAAGAGCCGTCCCCCGGCCAGGTCGACGGCGATCATGGCGCCTGGCCCGAGGCGGCCGCAGTGGTCGAGATTGTGTTCGGGAACGGGGATCATGCCGGCCTCGGAGCCGACAATGAGCAGGCCGTCCCTGGTCAGTGAATAGCGCATGGGACGCAGGCCGTTGCGGTCCGTGCCGGCGATGACCCAGCGGCCGTCCGACGCCGCTATGGCTGCCGGACCGTCCCAGGGCTCCATCACCGTGTTGCAGTAGAGGTAGAGCGCACGCACTTCCTCAGACAGCCGCGCATTGTGTTCCCAGGCTTCCGGAATCAGCATGGTCTTCGCCAGTGGCACCGAGCGTCCGGCGCGCACCAGGAGCTCGAAGACGGAATCGAGCGCTGCCGAGTCGGAGGCGCCCGACGCGATGACCGGCTTGATGACATCGAGATGCTCGGCAAAGGCATCATGGCCGATGCGCGCTTCGTGACTCTTCATCCAGTTGACGTTGCCGCGCAGCGAATTGATCTCGCCGTTGTGGGCGAGCATGCGGAAGGGATGGGCGAGATCCCACGTCGGAAAGGTATTGGTGGAGTAGCGCTGATGGAAAACGATGAAGCTTGAAACGAAGCGGTCGTCGGAGAGGTCCGGATAGAAGTTGGACAGCTGCTCGGCGACGAACATGCCCTTGTAGACGATCGAACGGCACGACAGCGAACAGATGTAGAATCCGGTCACCCCGGCCTCGCGTACGCGGGCCTCGATCTTGCGGCGGATGATGTAGAGATCGTTCTCGAAGCGGTCCTCGGCGAGGGTATCCTCGCTGGCGATCATGATCTGTTCGATCTCCGGGCGTGCCGCGCTGGCACGCTCGCCGATCACCGTGCTGTCAATGGGGACCTGGCGCCAGCCGAAAATGCGGTACCCGAATTTGAGGATCTCGGATTCGACGATCGCCCGGCAGGCTTCCTGGTTCGCCAGGTTGGTGCGCGGCAGGAAAATCATGCCGACCGCCAGGCGGTCGCTGCCCGGTTCGTGTCCCGTGCGCTCGATGTGCTCCCTGAAGAAACCCTGGGGAATCTGGACCTGGACTCCGGCGCCATCACCGGTCTTGCCATCGGCGCTGACCGCGCCGCGGTGCCACACCGCCTTGAGGGCGGCAATGCCCGCTTCCACCACCCCCCGTCCGGGGCTGCCATCGATGGCGGCCACGAATCCGACACCACAGGAATCGTGCTCGAAGGATGGGTCGTAGAGTCCGTACCGTTCGAGGCGGGACCGCTCGGCCGTCCGGCAGGGATCGCTCATGGTCCGCTCAAGTCCTGGTGAATGGAATCGGCTGCCTGTCTCGCGTCACGGATTGCCCACACTACCAGCGATGCGCCGCGTGCGATGTCACCGGCGGCCCACACTCCAGGCACGCTGGTCCTGCCCGTGAGGCCGGCAGTCTTCACGGTGCCGTCTGCCTCGGTTTCAAGATCGTCGAGTGCGAACATCTCTGCGACCGGCTCGGGATCGAACCCCAGGGCCTTGAGCACCAGTGTTGCCTCAACACCGAAGCCGGTGCCCTCCACCGGCAGCGGCTGGCGGCGGCCGTCGCTGTCGGCATTGCCAAGGCGCATGCGCGACGCCTTCACCGAGGCCACCCGGTCGTCACCGGCAAAGGCCTGCGGAGCAGACAGAAACTCGAAGATGACTCCCTCCTCGATGGCGTAGCTCACTTCCCTCTGGCTGCCGGGCATGTTGTCCCGATCCCGGCGGTAGAGACAGGTGACGGCCCGGGCACCCTGGCGCACGGCCGTGCGCACGCAGTCCATCGCCGTGTCGCCACCACCGACGACAACGACACGGTGTCCGGCGGCATCGGGACCAGCGACATCAATGCCAAGTCCGCGGCGGTTGCTGGCGATGAGGTAGTCGAGGGCGGGAACGATGCCATCGAGTCCGACCCCGGGAGCCTGGATGTCGCGTGCCTTGTAGACACCGGTGGCAAGCAGCACGGCATCATGGCGGGTGCGCAGGTCGGCGAAGGTGAGGTCGCGTCCGATGTCGGTCCCCTGATGGAAGACGACACCGCCCTCGAGAAGCAGGTCAACGCGGCGCGAGACCACGTGCTTTTCGAGCTTGAAGTCAGGGATGCCATACACCAGCAGGCCGCCGGCCCGGTCGTGCCGGTCGTAGATCTCGACCCGGTAGCCATGGCGCCGGAGCCTGTCGGCTGCCGCGAGGCCGGCCGGTCCGGCGCCGACGATGCCTACCGACTGGCTGCGTTCGCATGCCGGTTCCGGACCGCGCACCCAGCCGTTGTCGAATGCCTTTTCGGTGATGAAGCGTTCGATGGTGCCGATGGTCACCGACTCGAATCCCTTCTCGATCACGCAGTTGCCCTCGCACAGCCGGTCGTGGGGACAGATGCGGCCACAGATCTCCGGGAACGTGTTGGTGGCCGAGGCGATCGCGTAGGCCTCTTCGAGCCGGCCCTCGGCGGTCAGGGACAGCCAGTCGGGGATGTTGTTGCTGAGGGGGCAGTGAATCTGGCAGAACGGGACGCCACACTGCGAGCAGCGCGAGGCCTGGGTGACGGCGCTGTCGGGAATGAACTCGTCGTAGATTTCGCGAAAGTCGTGGCGGCGCTCGCGAGCGAGACGCCTGTAGGGCCGCTGTTGCGGCACGTCGACAAAGGAAAGAAGGGTCATGACGCCTGATGCGGGAAGATAGGTCAGCTACTATGTCATAATTTCGGACGTCAGTCACCCGTTCTTTTCCGGTCAGCAGGCAAAGAGCGTGCAGAGCGGCAATTATAGTCAGTTTCACTGACCTTTATTGAGGGCGTATCCTTCCATATGCTGAACCGCGCCTGGCAGGAACCCCATGATCTTGATGCTGCCCACCCACACCAAGCATGAACCCGCGTCACCATCCCTGGCGCACCATGGATCGTGCATGACCGCTGCTGCCAACCCGTGGCCGCTTCGGGTGTGTGTGCCATGACGTGGCTGCAGCTGGCCGTGCTCGCCCTGGTCCAGGGCATCACCGAATTCCTTCCGGTGAGTTCATCGGGTCATCTGGTTCTCGCTTCGAGCGTGCTGGACTGGCCGGACCAGGGGCTGAAGATCGACATTGCCGTCCACGGAGGCACCCTGCTGGCGGTCATCATGTATTTCCGCAAGGAGATTGTCCGCCTCCTGAGGGGCAGGGAGGCTGCCGACCGTCGTCTCCTGGCACTCATCATCCTGGCAACGGTGCCCGTGGGCGGAGCGGGTTTCGCGCTCCATGCAACGGGTACGGACATGCTGCGGGATCCTGTGCTCATTGCCTGGACGACCCTCGGGTTCGGACTTCTGCTCCTGGTGGCCGACAGGCTCGTCGGGTCAGCGCGCCCGCTCGAAGACCTCACGTGGCGTGGCGCCGTGGCGATCGGCCTTTTCCAGGTGGCCGCCCTTGTTCCCGGGACAAGCCGTGCCGGGATCACCATCACGGCGGCCCGTTTTCTTGGCTACCGCCGGTCGGACTGCGCCGCCTTCTCGATGCTGCTCTCCATTCCGGTGATCGGTGCCGCGGTGCTGCTGGCGGCAGGCGACATGGTCGCATCGGGCGACACGTCCCTGACAGGTCCGTCGCTGGTGGCAGCCGTCCTTTCGTTCGGTGCCGCCCTCGTCACCATCCGCCTCTTCATGGCGTGGCTGGCGCGTGCCTCCTTCACCCCCTTCGTCATCTACCGCGTGCTCCTCGCCGCCCTGCTGCTCGCCTGGCTCCACCTGTAGTTCCGGCGGTCCCACAGCAGGTCGGGGCCGCGCTTGGTGAGGAAGACTCCCGGGCACGGCTCCGGAATCGGACACCGCGGACAGTGGTTCCCCGTCATCCCTGTGACCGATCATGGCGGCGCCACCACTGGATGCCGCGTTGCCGGCCTTCACTCCTGTGTCGCGACAGGCGGGATCGATCTCAGGCGGACCCCTGCTCCGGAGCGCTGCCGCCGCGGCGGTAGAGGGCAAGATAGGATGGTACCACCAGTTCGGCGGCGGTCGGCTCGATGCCGAGGTCTTTCAGGGTGGCGGCATCCGGCGCCACCACGTTGTCGCGTTCGAGAAGCAGGGCCTGATCGTGCGTGAGCGGCGGCTGCGGCAAGAACTGGAGAAGGCGTCCCGAGAGGCGTGCGGCAACGAACGGCAGCGGCAACAGCACGACACGCCGGCGGGTCTCGCGGCGTATGAACTCCATGAGATGGCGGAAGGTCGAGACCGCGGGACCGCCGAGTTCGAAGGTTCGTCCCCGGGCATTGTCGTCTCCAAGCGCGGCAACGATCGCTGCCGCGACATCGTCGACATAAACCGGCTGGAACCGTGTCGCGCCGCCGCCGAAGAGAGGGATGACCGGAGAGCGGGCCGCCAGGCGGCCGAACAGGTTGAAGAAACCGTCTTCCGGTCCGAAGACGATACTCGGCCGGAGGATGACTGCATGGGGCATGGCTTCCCGGACCGCGTCCTCTCCGGATGCCTTCGAGCGGGCATAGGAGGCTGGCGCGCGGTTCGAGGCGCCAATGGCCGAGACATGGACCATGGAGCGCACCCCTGCTGCCGCAGCCGCCCGGGCGATGTCCCCGGCGCACTCGGCATGCAGTCTGGCAAAGGTGCGCCGCCCCCTTTCGTGAAGAATGCCGACCAGGTTGACGACCGCGTCGGCCCCTTCGATGCACTCGCTGACCTGGCGTGCGTCAGTGATATCGGTGGCGACGGCGACGATCTGCCCGACATCTCCCGCTGTCTGCAGAAAGGCGGCCCTGCCCGGCCGGCGCACGGCAACGATGACCCGCCAGCCACTGGCGGCCAGCCTGCGGACGGCATAGCGCCCGATGAAGCCGGAACCGCCGAAGACAACAACCGTCCCAACAGCCATGAAGACCTCCAGCAAGACCGGCTGCGGATGATTGAGCCTCGAGGGCAAGGCGTCAAATGTCCAGGAGGGTGTTGCCACTTGACAGGTTTCCCCTGTGCCCACTAGGAGAGGCGTCGTGCCCAGGTGGCGGAATTGGTAGACGCGCAGGTTTCAGGTACCTGTGGGGGAGACCCCGTGGAAGTTCGAGTCTTCTCCTGGGCACCAGCGCCACCCGACCTTGTTCCTTCGGGCGGGTGCGGTTAGCCTTGGCAT
>JAJEHK010000158.1 GCA_022823765.1 Alphaproteobacteria bacterium
ATCACCGGTCAGCCCGTAACATTGGGCGACCGACGCATAAGGGGAAGAGGTGGGCAGCATGGATGACATTCTTGTGTTGAGCGAGAAGGAACTGCGCCGGGCGGTTCGTCTTGATCTGGAAGCGATCGACGTAATCGAGAACGTCTTCCGGGCCTTGGCGGGCGAGGGGGTCATCATGCCGCCTGTCCTCTCAATGCACATGGAAGATGCCAACGGGGAGGTCGACGTCAAGACGGCGTACCTGCCGGGCCTTTCGTCCTTCGCTGTCAAGATCAGCCCGGGCTTTTTCGACAATCCCGGTCTGGGTCTGCCGAGCACCTCCGGTCTCATGGTCATGTTGTCCGCCCGGACCGGACATGTCGATGCCGTGCTGCTGGACAATGGCTATCTGACCAACATACGTACAGCTGCCGCAGGAGCGGTGGCAGCGCGCCACTTGGCGCCGGCCACCGTTGACACCGCCGGCGTCATCGGTGCGGGCGTTCAGGCACGGCTGCAGATTGTCGCCGCACACATGGCTCGACCCTTCTCAACTGTTTTGCTGTGGTCGCCCAACGATGCCTTGAACGAAAGCGCCGCAGAAGAGATTGCCGCCAGGACAGGTGCGGGCGTCACAATCGCGAGCACTGCCGAGGCTGTGGTGACGGCAAGCGAATTGGTGGTTACAAGCACGCCCGCGAGTTCACCCGTTCTGATGGCCGACTGGCTTCACCCGCGTCTGCACATCACGTGCATGGGGGCTGACCAATCCAACAAGAACGAGCTCGACCCCAAGGTCCTCGAGCGATCGGACCTCTATGCGTGCGATCGGGTCGCACAATGCGAGTTGATTGGAGAACTCAGGACCGCCCGTGCGGCAGGTTACCTGAATGATGTTACGCCTCCCGAGCTTGGCCAAATCATTACCGGAAAGGCATCGGGCCGCGAGAGCGACAGAGATATAACCGTTTGCGATCTGACCGGCACCGGTGCCCAGGACACTGCGATCGCGAACTACGCCCTTCAGAATGCACGAGAGCTGGGCCTTGGCCTAACGATTGTGCGCTAAGACTGAAGTGTCATCGAACCGAGAGCGAACAACACTTTTCCCGAGCAGCCAGATACATGTCTGAAACTAGAACCTTTGACTACGTCATTGTCGGTGCAGGTTCCGCTGGATGCGCAATTGCGCATCGGCTGACAGCCAATCCGGACATTCATGTGCTTCTGTTGGAGGCCGGTGGCACAGACATCAATCCCTTTGTAGCCTCGCCGCTCGGCGAGACTGCCATGCTCGAACGCGCCCAAGACTGGAACTTTCCGTCAGATCCCGAACCAATGCTAAATGGCATCACTATGAAGTTGGCCCGCGGGAAGTGCTTGGGAGGCAGTTCATCGATCAACGGACAACTCGCCTTTCGGGGACATCCTGAAGACTACAACGCATGGGAGCGCATGGGCAATCCGGGCTGGAGTTACGACAATGTGCTGCCGATATTCAAACGCATGGAAACCTATGAAGGTGGTGAGAGTGAACATCGCGGCGGAAATGGACCGTTGTCGATTATCAACTCCACGCACTCCCATCCGTTGTGGGATGCCTTCATTGAATGCGGCAAGGAACTTGGATTCCGCGAGATCAACGACTTCAACAGCGGTGACATGGATGGCTTCGGCTATTGCCAGCACACCCACTACAGGTATCCGTTGCTGCGTTGTTCGGCATCCTACGCCTATCTGTTGAAGGCACGTTTCCGCAAAAACCTGACGATCAGCAAGCACTCCTTCGTGCAACGCCTGATCATCGAGGAAAGCCAGGCCAGGGGCGTCCTGTACAAGAAAGGCGACAGGGTTCTGACAGCTCATGCGCGTTGCGAAGTGATCCTCAGTGCCGGAGCTTACATGAGCTCCAAGTTGCTTTTGATCTCTGGCGTCGGACCAAAGAATGAAATTGAGGCTGTTGGCATTCAATCCATACATCACCTTCCAGGAGTGGGAAAGAACCTGAGGGATCAAATCGGTAGCTTCGTCCAACATCGTTTGAACAGACCGATCTCCTATTTCAAGTACACTAAATTCCACAACAAGATTGTTGCGAGCCTTCAATGGCTATTGCTCGGCCGAGGCCCGTTCACCGTTTTCCCCATGAATTGCTCTGCATTTCTGCGGTCCGAGAAAGGGCTCTCGCAACCGGATGTACAGTTTTACATGTTTCCTGTTGCGGTTAATTCCCATGTTAATGGCACGTACGCGACGAAATTTCACGGATTCAATGTCCATTGGGGACAACTCCATCCAGAGTCTGCCGGGGAAGTCACCCTGCGAACCGACAACCCTGACGATAATCCGCGCATTCTCACGAACTTCTATACCCACGAGAAGGATCGCCAGGTCAACCGCTGGGCCTTCCGTATGGCACGGAGGATGATGAAAAGCAGAGCATTGACGAGGTTCAGCGCGGGCGAGGAGACACCGGGTTCACCGTGCCAGACAGATGACGAGATCGACGAGCTCTCAGGCCGGTACTTCGCCAGCCACTATCACCCCTCGGGAAGCAACAGGATGGGACCGGAGAGCGATGCCAATGCGGTTGTGAACCATGAATTGAAGGTCTACGGCATCGACCGGCTGCGCGTTGCGGACGTCTCAATCATGCCTCGGCTGGCGAGCGGTGGATTAAACCTTCCTGCTATCATGATC
Source organism: Alphaproteobacteria bacterium (assembly GCA_022823765.1). Taxonomy (GTDB): domain Bacteria; phylum Pseudomonadota; class Alphaproteobacteria; order SP197; family SP197; genus SP197. Next base: position 2,680 of record JAJEHK010000158.1, read on the forward strand.
GGCGAGAAGGCTTCCGATATGCTCCTCGCAGATCGCGGCAGGTTCGTAGGCGAGATGACCACGAGCCATTGACGGAGAGAGCTACGAACCAAGCCCGGCATTTTCGGGGCGACGAATTCGAGATTCGCCTGGGACAGGTGTTGTTCGGTGCAGGCGATCAACTCCAACGCGAGCCCGTTGTGCTTCTCAATGCGTCGGGATCAGGCCTTCATCATTGGCAACACACCACGGCACAGATGATCTGGTAGTGAGATTTTCGATTTCAGTCCTCGCTGTTTGCACTAGCGCCGCACTACTGCCGAGGCGATTGATGCCGACTACAACATCGCGGGACATGAGTCATGGATAACGTCACAGTATTGGGTACCGGTGCCATGGGTGTGGCGCTGGTTCGGACCCTGATCGCGGGCGGCATGTCGGTCACGGCGTGGAACAGGACGCTGGACAAACTCGAGACAGCACGGTCACTGGGTGCTTCATGCGAGAACGAGTGCGCGCAGGCTATGCTCAGCAGTTCCATCGCGATGGTCTGCGTCTCCGACTATGGCGCCTTTCACGAGATTCTGAAGCGGACCGGCGTTGCGTCGTCGCTTTCCGGTCGTCTTGTGATCAATCTGAGCACCGGAACTCCGGAAGACGCACGACATGCGGATCAGACTGTTCGTGACTTGGGCGGATCGTACCTTGACGGAGCAATACTCTGCTATCCAGGCTCCTTGGGTTCAGCGACAGCAAAGGTGTTGGTTGCCGGGCCTGAGGATGACTTTGCGAGAGGGCAAAGGGCACTGACCTGCCTCGGCGGCGGTCTTCGGTTTCTTGGACCCAACATCATAGCGGCAGTAGTGTTGGACCTCGCCTTCCTTTCGCGTCTCATGGCGGTTGTGTTCGGCACGATCCACGGCGCTAACATTTGCGAGGTAGAAGGCGTATCGGTTGCCGAATTCGCGGCGCTGTTGCCCGAGGATGATCGCAGCCGCACGATCGCAGAGGCTATTCACGACGACAACTTTCACGTCGGACCCATGGGCGCAGCCGTCGACGTGTCACGAGGGGCATTGGTGCGGCTTTGGCAACAAGCGGAACGGGCCGGGATCGGCGACGAACCAATCTGCCTGATGCTCGATCTCGTGAACCGGGCCATCGAAGCCGGGCACGAAAAGAAAGAAACTGCATCGGTGATCACGGTGTTGCGCGCGCAACGCGCTCATTGAGAGATCGTGTCCCGAGCCGTGGTGTAGAAGCCTGACGTCCCCTGCGGTGTCCGGCGTGTCGCGCCGCGGACCATGGCCGCAACCCGCCAGCAAAGCGGCGTGGCCGGGACGGTCTTCGGTAACAGGAGGGTTCAGTCGAGGGTGGTGAGCCAGGAGAGCACGGGCTGCCAGAGCGTGACGAGGGAGCGGCGGCCGGCAACCATACCGACGTGGCCGGCGTTGGGTTCGATCCTGGTGGCATGGGGAATGCGGTCCGCCAGGGATCGCGCGGAGTCCGGGGGCACGATGCGGTCGCGTGCCGGAAGGGCGACGAGAACGGGAACATCGAGGGCAGAAGGATCGATGGTCCGGCCCAGCGAGACCCAGTTCCCCTTCGCCGGCAGGTTGTCCCGGTACCAGCCGTGCAGGCACTCGGAGGCAACACCGGCGGCGAGCGGGACGCCGTCATTGAGCCAGTCCTCCAGGGCCACGAAGGTGCGGGCCTGATCGCTATCGGGATCGAGGCGGGCGAATGCGCGGAACCTGGCTTCCACGTGGCCGGGCTGGATGGAGGCAAAGAGCGCCTGGATGACGTCCACCGGCACCGGTGGCGACGAGGGGCGGGACGCGAGTGCGGCCACGCCAGCCAGCGGGGCATTCCAGGAGATGGCGCCGGCATGGAAGTCCCAGGGCGTGGCAAGGAGGGCGAGACCCCTGACGCGATCCGGACGGGCGAGGGCGCCTGAGAGGGCGATGAGGCCACCCATGCAGTAGCCGAGCAGTGGCACTGCGGCGCCGGTGATGGAGGTGGCGGCCTCGAGTGCCGGAAGGAGCCGATGGGTGATGTAGGCGTCGAGATCGAAGCGGGCTTCCGCCTCGCCGGGTTCGCCCCAGTCGAGCAGAAGCGGCCGCGCACCGTTCCTGCGCAGCCATGAACAGAACCCAACCTGGGGACCGAGGTCGAGGATGTAGGACCGGTTGATGAGGGAAGGGACCAGGAGGAGGGGCCGGCCGGTTCCGCCGTAGTCGACAAGCGACGTCGACCCGCTGCGCCACACCACGTCGCGCGTCTCGTCGGAACGCCGCCAGGGATGCTCGTGGTAGGCGCGCACGCCGGCGATGAAGGATCCGAGCCGGCGGCCGGCCTCGGCGCCGACGACTGCAGCAAAGGCGTCGGCGTCAACCTCGTGAAGGGTCTGACTCAGCCGTTTCGCCTGAGGAGCGACACTGCTGTTCCAGGAGATCAAGCCGTTCCTCGCAGCGAGCGACGCGGCTGGCGAGGTCGTCAAGACGCTGGCCGAGAGTGCGAGATGCATCGGCAGTGGCCGCGGTCCCTGTCGCGTCATGCGACATCCCCGCAAGCCACGTGGTAGTCCACTCGGCCAGCGCCGGGTCGGACAACGTCGTGGCGAGATGTTCCTGCCAGAGTTCGACGAAATCCCTGGCGAGGTCCTCGAGATCCTGCCTCTCCTTCATGGCGGCGATGATGGCATCTTTCGGACCATGCGGCCATGCCGCAGTGCAACAAAGACTGGCCGGGGACCACACTCGGGTTCATACTGACGTCCTCCAGGAGGAAGGCCCGACGACGATGGCGAAAGCCAGAGACCGGCACGCAGGAGATACGGTCGTCATCAAGAAGTACGCCAACAGGCGACTCTACAACACCGCGACCAGCAGCTACATCACCCTCGACCAGCTCGCCCGTATCGTGAAGGACGGCACGGACTTTGTCGTTCAGGATGCGAAGAGTGGTGAGGACATCACCCGTGCGGTGCTGACACAGATCATCGTCGAGGAAGATTCCAAGGGCGCCAACCTGCTGCCGATCAGCTTCCTCAAGCAGCTGATCGGGTTCTATGGCGACAGCATGCAGACCTTCGTGCCACGCTATCTCGAACTCAGCATGGAGAGCCTGGCGAAGAATCAGGAACAGGTGCGCGACATGGTCTCGCGTACCTTCGATCAGATGTTTCCCGCGCCGACGGATGCCGTTGACGGCATGGTCAGGAACAACATGGCCATGATGCGCCGCACCATGGAGATGTTCTATCCCGAAGCAGACCAGCCGCCGGCCGACAGGGCGCCGGACCAGGACGAGGACATCCGCGCCCTCCAGGAGCGCATCGACAGCCTGCAGAACCAGCTTGACCGGATCTCCAGAAGCAAGTCGTGACGCAACACCGGGCCGGCGCCCGGACGATGGTTCAGGCGACGGTCTTGAGGGTTGATCCGATGGTCTCGAAGATCTGGTCCACGTGGCTGTGTTCCGCGATCAGCGGCGGCGAGAGCGCGATGGTGTCACCGGTCACGCGGACGAGCACACCGTCATCGAAGCACTTGTGGAACGTCTCCATGGCGCGTGCGGTTGGCTGACCGGGTCTCGGTTCAAGTTCGATCCCTGCCATGATGCCGATGTTCCGGAGATCGATCACGTGGTGACCGCCCTCGAGGGACCACAGGGCGTCTTGCCAGTATCCGGCAAGGTCCCGGGCCCTCTCGAAGAGTCCCTCCTCGCGATAGAGATCGAGGGTCGCGATACCCGCTGCGGCAGCCAGCGGGTGGCCCGAGTAGGTGTAACCGTGGAACAGCTCGATACCGGCCGATGAACCCTCCATGAAGGCATCGTGCACCTTCTTCGAGCAGATGACGGCGCCCATCGGAACGGTGGCGTTGGTGAGCCCCTTGGCCGTCGTCACCATGTCGGGAATGACATCGAAGTAATCGCTGGCAAAGCCGGCGCCCAGGCGTCCGAATCCGGTGATGACCTCGTCGAAGATGAGCAGGATATCGTGCCTGTCGCATATCTCCCGCAGGCGCTTCAGGTAGCCCTTCGGCGGGACCAGGACACCGGTGGACCCGGCGACCGGTTCGACGATGACCGCGGCGATCGTCGATGAATCATGGAGCGCCACGAGGCGCTCGAGATCGTCAGCCAGGTGGGCGCCCCACTCGGGCTGCCCCTTCGACCAGGCCTGGTGTCCGTGATCGTGGGTATGGCGGATGTGATCGACGCCGGCGATCAGGCCACCATAGAACTGCCTGTTCTTGACGATTCCGCCGACGGACGTGCCACCGAAATTGACCCCGTGATAGCCGCGCTCGCGGCCGATCAGGCGGATCTTCGATCCCTTGCCCCTGACGTTGTGATAGGCCAGCGCGATCTTGAGCGCGGTGTCCGCGGATTCCGATCCCGAATTGGTGAAGAACACGTGATTGAGATCGCCAGGCGTCAGATCGGCGAGCCGTTTGGCGAGTTCGAAGGGAGCGGGATGGCCGAGCTGGAAAGTCGGCGCGAAGTCCATCTTGTCCGCCTGCGCCTTGATGGCCTCGGCGATGCGGGTGCGTCCATGACCGGCATTACAGCACCACAGGCCTGCGGTGCCGTCGAGGATCTTCCTGCCGCCGGGCGTCATGTAGTGCATGTCCCGGGCGCTTGCCAGGAGGCGAGGGGAAGACTTGTAGTCCCTGTTCGAGGTGAACGGCATCCAGAACGATTCGAGATTGTTGGGCAGATCGGGGTAGTTCAGTTCATCCATCATGCATTCCTCAAGGGCAGGGCAGCGACTATAGACCACGCTCATGCGGGCGCAAACCGGCGGACGCGTTGACGTGTCCGGCCGGTGGACCAATACTTTGTGCAGGTGCGAAGGAAGCGGTTCATGACGGAGTTTCCAGAAGCCTGGCTCGCCCAGGCCGGAAAGGAACTCAAGGGCGGTTCTGCCGAGGGTCTCGTCAGGGAGACGGCCGAGGGCATTGCCGTCAGGCCACTCTACACAGAGGCGGATCTCGAGACCCTTTGCCATGCCGCCACCCTGCCGGGGCTCTTTCCCTATGTGCGTGGCGTGCGCGCGACGATGTATGCCAACAGGCCATGGACCATTCGCCAGTACGCGGGGTTCTCCACCGCCGAGGAATCCAACGCCTTCTATCGGCAGGCTCTGGCAGGCGGGCAGAAGGGTCTGTCGGTGGCCTTCGATCTCGCCACACACCGTGGCTACGACAGCGACCATCCCAGGGTGGCCGGTGATGTCGGCAAGGCGGGTGTGGCCATCGACACCGTCGAGGACATGAAGATCCTGTTCGACGGCATTCCGCTCGACGGGATATCCGTCTCCATGACCATGAACGGGGCCGTCCTGCCGGTGCTTGCCATGTTCATCGTGGCGGCAGAAGAGCAGGGCGTCGCCCCCGACCGCCTGACCGGGACCATCCAGAACGACATCCTCAAGGAGTTCATGGTCAGAAACACCTACATCTATCCGCCGGCGCCCAGCATGCGCATCGTCGCCGACATCATTGCCTGGTGTGCGGCGTCGATGCCCCGCTTCAACTCGATTTCGATCAGCGGCTATCACATGCAGGAAGCGGGGGCGACAGCGGTCCAGGAGCTTGCCTACACGCTTGCCGACGGGGTCGAGTACGTGCGTGCCGCCCGCGACCGCGGCCTCGACATCGACGCCTTTGCGCCCCGGCTTTCCTTCTTCTTCGGCATCGGCATGAACTTCTTCATGGAGATCGCCAAGCTCCGTGCGGCGAGGCTGTTGTGGGCCCGGCTCATGGAACCGTTCAATCCGCAAGACCCGCGGTCGACGATGCTGCGCACCCACTGCCAGACCAGCGGCGTGTCGCTGACCGAACAGGATCCCTTCAACAACATCGTGCGCACCACCGTCGAGGCCATGGCCGCCGTGCTCGGCGGCACCCAGAGCCTGCACACCAACAGCTTTGACGAAGCCCTTGCCCTGCCCGGCGACGAGGCGGCTCGCATTGCCCGCAACACGCAGCTGATTCTTGCCGGCGAAACCGGCATTCCCCACGTCGTCGATCCGCTCGGCGGCAGCTACTTTGTCGAATCGCTCACAGCCTCTCTCGTCGAGGCCGCCTCCGCCCTGATCGATGAGGTCGAGGAACTCGGGGGCATGACGCGCGCCATCGAGGCGGGCCTGCCGAAACTGCGCATCGAGGAAAGTGCGGCGCGCCGCCAGGCGCGAATCGAACGCGGCGACGACACGGTGGTGGGGGTCAACCGCTACCGGAACGAGGCGGAGCCGGAGGTCGAGATTCGCGAGATCGACAACTCCGCGGTGCGCGTCTCCCAGATCCGGCGCCTTGAAGAGGTGCGCCGGAACCGTGATGAGGAGGCGGTGAGAGGGGCTCTCGATGCCCTCTCCGCCGGTGCCGCCGGTGACGGGAATCTCCTTGAACTTTCCATTGCCGCGGCAAGGGTGCGGGCGACGCTCGGCGAAATCTCCGATGCCATGGAAGGCGTCTTCACCCGGCACAGCGCGGTGCTGCGGCCGGTTTCCGGCGTCTATGGCGCTGCCTGGCAGGGTGCGGGGGAGTTCTGCGAGGTGAGGGCGCTAGTCGACGCCTTCTCCGGCGAAGAGGGGCGGCAGCCGCGCATGCTTGTCGCCAAGCTCGGCCAGGACGGTCACGACCGGGGTGCCCGGATCATTGCCAGCGCCTTTGCAGATCTCGGGTTTGACGTCGACATCGGCCCTCTCTTCCAGACCCCTGCGGAGGCGGCACACCAGGCCGTGGAAAGCGATGTCCATGTCATCGGCGTCTCCACCCAGGCGGCGGGTCACCGAACCCTGGTGCCACAGCTTGTCGCCGCCCTGGCGAAGCTCGCTGCAACGGACATCCAGGTCGTGGTGGGCGGTGTGGTGCCGCCACAGGACCATGCCATGCTTCGCGAGGCGGGGGTGTCGGCCATTTTCGGTCCCGGAACACACATTCCAGCAGCGGCGGCGCAGGTCCTCGAACTCATCCGTTCGCAACGCCAGGCCGCCTGAGCGGGACGGCCCCCCTTGATCGCCGAAGCTCTCAGATCCGGTGACCGCCGGGCCCTTGCCCGTGCCATCACCCTGGTCGAGTCGACGCGTGCCGAGGATGAAGCGGCTGCCTCGCGCCTTCTCGAGGATCTGGCAGATGTGGCGCCGGCACGCCGGCGCATTGGCATTTCCGGCGCCCCCGGTGTCGGCAAGTCCACCTTCATCGAGGCCTTCGGCCTGAAGGCTCTCGATGAAGGCTGGCGGGTTGCCGTCATCACCATCGATCCCTCCTCGATGAGGAGCGGCGGCTCCATCCTCGGCGACAGGACCAGGATGGAGCGCCTGTCGCGCCATCC
>JAJEHK010000213.1 GCA_022823765.1 Alphaproteobacteria bacterium
CCCTTGCGGATCCGGACCCGTCCGCCATCACCGCTCAGAAGGTCCGGCGGTGATAGAGAGACCGGGTTTCAGAAAACGGCCCTCTCGTCGTCGGCAAGACGGGCAGGGACATGCCGCTCCACGTCATGTCCGATTACGAGAACCCGGAGGCCTGTCGTCATCTGGTCCGACGTACAGGGCCTGCCCTGTCGTTCTCGCGGTGCATCATGAAGACCGAGATCAGGATGAGCGTGATCGAAATGATGACGATGATCGTGCCGACCGCATTGATTTCCGGCGTGATGCCGCGTCGGATGACCGACCAGATGTACATCGGCAGCGTGTTGTCGCGGCCGGTCAGGAAGAAGGTCACCGGAATCTCGTCGAACGAGAGCGTGAACGAGATCAGCGAGGAACCGATGATGGCCGACCGTATGTTGGGCAGCGTGACATGCCGGAAGGTCTGCCATGGCCGGGCACCGAGGTCGGCCGAGGCCTCCTCGATGCGCCTGTCGAATCGCTGCAGCCGGGCAAAGACATTGGTGACGACGATCGCCGTCAAGGCCGTCCCGTGGCCGATGATGACGGTCAGGATGCTGAGATCCATCCCTACCGAGCGGAAGAAGGTCAGCATCGACACGCCGGTGATCAAACCTGGCAGGGTAATGGGAAGGATGACGAGTCGGCGAAACACCGTCTTGCCGGGAAAGTCGTGACGATCCAGGGCAAGTGCCGTCGGTATGCCGATGGCAAGGCAGATCATCACGGCCGACACGCCGACAAACACCGAGTTCCAGACGGCGGTCATGAGGTCGGGATTGCCCAGCGCCCGGGTGTACCAGTCGAAGGTGAAATCCTCGAGCGGCAGGCGCGTGATGGGATTCGAGTTGAAACTGAACACGATCAGGGTGGCAATCGGAGTGTAGAGGAATGCAAGAACGCACAGCGCGGCGACACCCAGTCCCGTCGTGCCGGCATCGATCGGCTTCTTGCGTGCCCCGGCGTCATGCAGGGTGACGGTCGCCATCGGAGGTCTCCTAGCCGAGGTTGATCCGACCGACCCGCTCCAGCTTGTCGGACGCCGTGATGATGCCGAGAACGATGACGAGGAGGACGACACCCAGGGCCGACCCCAGGGGCCAGTTCATCGCCATGCCGAACTGCGTCGCAACGACGTTGGCGATCATGTTGGAATAGGGACCGCCGACGAGGATGGGTGAGATGAAGTCGCCGATCGAAAGCCCGAACGTGAAGGTGAATCCGGCCAGCACACCAGGCATCGAGAGCGGCAGCGTGATCTTGCGGAATGTCGTGAAACGCGGAGCACCCAGGTCCTTCGAGGCCTCGATGAGACTCACCGGGATCTTCTCGAGGGAGGCGTAGATCGGCATCACCATGAAGGGCGTGAAGATGTAGGCCATGGTCACCACCATCGCGCCCTGATTGTAGAGGAAGATGGTGGAGGGCTCGTTGATGACCCCGATCCACATGAGAAAGGAATTGAGAATGCCCTCGCTGCCGAGGATCGTCTTCCAGGTGTAGGCCCGAAGCAGGTAGCTCACCCACAGCGGCACGATGGCCGCCGTGTAGAGGAAGAGGCGCAGCCGGTTGGAGCGCACCTTGAAGGCCAGGAAGTAGGCGAGGGGGTAACTCAGGAAGAACGCGGTGACGGACACCGCCAGGGCGATCCACAGGCTGCGCAGGAGCACCGTGAAGTACTGGGAATCCGCGATCAGCGTGATGTAGTTGCCGAACTGGAAGTCGGGCACATGGAAGGGGAACTGGCGGGTATAGAAGCTGATCGCCAGCATCATGAGGTAGGGAACCAGCAGAACCGTACCCCACCAGAGCGCCGGTCCGGTGAAGAGGGACCAGAAGTTCAGGACCTGTCTGGTGCGGGGCTTCATGCCGCGGCCTCTTCGGCCTTCATCGCGGCGACCTCTGCGGTGTCGAACAGTTTCAGTGCCTCGGGACTGACCGCGCAGGTGACGGTGTCACCGACACCCGGCAGGCCCGCCGCAGCGAGTTCGGTATCGAGTTGCCGGTGGACGATCACGGGTCTCTCGGCACCCACGTCGAGGTCGATGCGGACCATGTTGCCGCTGAAGAAGAGTTCCTTCACGGTTCCCGAAAACGTGCTCGACTCTTCCCCGGCCGCGCCCTCTCGGGACACCAGCCGGATCTTCTCCGGACGCACGAACAGTGATCGCGTGCCGCTGTCACCGGTGTTGCGATCGAGCCGGAGGCTCATGGAGCCCGCGCATGCCACGACTTCGCCGCCGTCACGCCTGATGGTGGCAGGGATCATGTTGGAGGCGCCGAGGAACTCGGCCACGTAGGCGGTCCGGGGATGGTCGTAGAGATCGGTGGGGGTCCCGATCTGCTCGATGCGGCCCGCATGCATCACCATGATGCGGTCCGACATGATCATCGCCTCGGTCTGGTCGTGGGTCACCATCACGAAGGTGATCCCCACCCGGTCGTGGATGTGACGCAGTTCCACCTGCATCGATTCCTTCAGCTTCGCGTCGAGTGCCGACATCGGTTCGTCAAGCAGCAGGATGCGCGGATTGTTGACGAGTGCGCGGGCGAGCGCCACCCGCTGCTGCTGGCCCACCGAGAGTTCCGACGGAAACCGTGCCCCCATGCCTGGCAGCTCGATCATGTCGAGCATGGCGCGAACCCTCTCGGTGGTCGGCGCCTTGCCGACGCCGGCAATCTTCAGCCCGTAGCCTATGTTCTCCTCGGCCGTCATGTGAGGGAACAGGGCAAAATCCTGGAACATCATGTTGACCGGACGGCTGTACGGCGGATCGTTCGTGACGTCCCGGCCGTCGAGCATGACCGATCCGGCGTCGGGATACTCGAATCCGCCGATCATGCGCAGTGTCGTCGTCTTGCCGCAGCCCGAGGGACCGAGCATGGTCAGGTACTCGCCCTCACGGATATCGAGCGAGAGATTGTCGACCGCCACAATGCCACCCCGGAAGGTCTTGGAGAGGCGATGGAGCTCCAGGATGCTGGTCATGTCACATGCTTCGCGTCATCGCGCGGCCGGCCTCCTCGACAAGGAGGCCGGCCGCCACTGCCGCGAACTGTCGGCTACTGGGCCGCCTTGATGGCGTTCCAGGTGTTGATGTAGGCGTCGACCCGTGCCGGCTCCTCCCACAGGACAAGCCCGTCGATGTACTTGAAGTCTGCCTGGTTGAGCGCCTCGAAGGTCGCTTCATCGAGGCATTCGCGAAGCACGACGGGATTTGATCCGGAATAGCCGGTCACGCCGACAACGCCGCACTGGCCACCGGACGACGTCGCGTAGTCGAGCCATGCGTAGGCACAATCAGCGTTCGGCGAGCCCTTGACGATCTGCCATGCATCGGCCCAGCCGTCGGCCTTCTCGACCGGAATGAACTCGACCATCTCGATGTCCTGTTCGGCCAGCAGTGAGGACTGGTATCCTCCCCAGGTGTTGGAAATCGTGACCTCGCCGTTGGCATAGAGGTTCACGAGTTCGCCCGCAGTTGACCAGAACTTGCGGATGTGGGGCTTCAGGGCGATGAGCTTGTCGCGCACTGCGGCCAGCTGATCATCGGAGAGATTGTAGACATCGACATCCGTGCCGAAAAGGAGGCGTGCAACGATGTAGATGTTGGTCTTGTCGTCCCACAGGCTGATCGTGCCTGACAGCGATTCATCCTCCCAGAAGGAGGCAATGCTGTCGGGCGCCTGGTCGAAGCGGTCCGCTCGATACATGAACGGGATCGACCCCCAGGTGAAGGGAACGCCGTAGACCCCGCCTTCGTAGTTGACGCCGACATGGTTGCGGAACTGTTCGTAGATGTTGTCCCACTGCCCGATACGGCTGACGTCGATTTCCTCGACGAGCCCTGCCTTCATCAGGATCGTGGTGGTGTCAACCGATGGCGAGACAAGGTCGTAGACTCCGCCGCCCCCGGCGAGCTTGGCCGGGTACTCGTCGTTGGAGCCGACATAGGTCGGTGTCACCGCGCATCCCGTGGCCTCGGTGAACGGTTCGACAAAGCTGGGATCGGTGTATCCTTCCCAGGTCAGGACATTGAGTTCACCTTCCGCATGGGCCGATGCCGCGACGCCGATGACAAGGGCCGCGGCTGCGTGCTTGATGTTGATCACTTTCATGGGTCTTGTGTCTCCTCCACTTGCTGATTGTCCGGGCTGCCGTGGCGGCGGCGCAGGAATCCGCCCCTTGTTGCGGGGGCAAGGTCTTGTACCACCAAAGCAAGCGAAACGATACGCCGCCATGGCGCGCCGTGTCCTGAGACATCTGGATCGTGATTGCGGGTTTCCTGGATTCCCCGGGCTCGGGGCAGGGCGAGAGATCACTCCTGCCGAGCGGCTTGCCGGATGGTCCGCCAGGCCTTATGGATCGCCGGCGTCAAGTTCCGCCTCGTGTTCCGTCACCAGGGCTTTGGCGCTAGACTCGAAACCAGCGTGTGCGGATGGATTCGATGCCGAAAATGACCTTCATCGTGCAAAGCGGGGAGCGCGTCGAGATCGATGCGCCCGAAGGACTCTCCCTTCTCGAGATCGCACGGCAGTACGATATCGACATCGAGGGCGCTTGCGAGGGGTCGCTCGCCTGTTCCACGTGCCACGTCATCGTCGATGCGGAGGACTTCGAGCGCCTCGAGGATCCCAGTGAGGACGAGGAAGACATGCTCGATCTCGCCTTCGGCCTGACCCGCACCTCCCGTCTGGGATGCCAGATCCTGCTGACAGAGGAACTCGACGGACTGACCGTGACGTTGCCCCATGAAACCCGCAACATGCTCTTCGAGTGACGTGCCGGCCATGATTCCGGACCGCGCCACGGGCGCCCGCGCCATTGTCGCCATGTCCGGAGGGGTCGACAGTTCGGTGGTCGCCGCCCTCCTCAAGGATGAGGGTCACGAGACCATCGGCGTGACGCTGCAACTCTACGATCAAGGCAGGACGGCCTCCCGTCCCGGCGCCTGCTGTGCCGGAGCCGACATCCGCGACGCCCGCCGCGTGGCGGCGATGCTCGACATCCCGCACTATGTTCTCGACTACCAGGCGCGGTTCCGCTCGTCCGTGATGGAGGCGTTCGCCGACAGCTACCTTGCCGGTGAAACGCCGGTCCCGTGCGTGCTCTGCAACCAGGGGGTCAAGTTCTCCGACCTGCTGACGACGGCGCGGGATCTCGGTGGAGACTGCCTGGCTACCGGACACTACGTTCAGCGCATCGAGGGGCGCGACGGACCGGAACTCCACTGCGGCGCCGAAACCGGCCGCGACCAGAGCTACTTTCTCTTCCGGACGACCCGGCGCCAGTTGCAGGGCTTGCGGTTTCCCCTGGGCGGCATGACCAAGGACGAGGTGCGGGCCTGTGCCAGGCGGTTCGGACTGCCGGTATCTGCCAAGCCGGACAGTCAGGACATCTGCTTCGTGCCGCAGGGACGCTACACGGATGTCGTCGACCGCCTGCGCCCCGGCGCCATGGAGGCGGGCACGATCGTCGATCTTTCCGGCCGCGTTCTGGGTCACCATGACGGAATCGCCCACTTCACCGTCGGGCAGAGACGGCGGCTCGGCGTCGCGACAGGTGAACCGCTCTTTGTCGTCCGCCTGGATCCGGAACGACGACAGGTGGTCGTCGGTCCCCGCGAGGCCCTCGCGTCGTCGTCTCTCACCATGCGCGACGTCAACTGGCTCGGTCGGGGGGCGTTGCCGCGGGACGGCGTGGAATGCCGTGTCCAGTTGCGCTCGCGCCAGGAGCGCCTGCCGGCGCGCGTGCTGCCCCTCGGGGACAACCGCGCCAGGGTCGAGCTGGACCTGCCGGCCGAGGCCATCGCCCCGGGCCAGGCCTGTGTCATGTACGACGGCAGCCGCCTTCTCGGCGGCGGCTGGATCGAAAGAGACGGACTGGATTGACCGGGGTGCCATGCCGTGGCGCGCGAGTGCGGATTTCTGCCGATGACGGGAGGAACCGGAAATGACTCTCACAGGCAACATCCGACCTCTGGCCGGTCATGTCGGTGCGGAAATCGTCGGCATCGATCTCAGGCGACTTGACGGTGGCGTGGTCACCGGCCTGCGCGAGGCGTGGCTCGAACACAAGGTGCTGTTCTTCCCGCGCCAGGAGTTGTCGGCGGATGAACTGGTGCGTGTGGCGTCCTGCTTTGGCGAGGTCGAACCGCCGCACTCCGGGCTTGAACGCCACCCCGACAATTGCGCCGTGATGATCGCGGCGAGCCGCAAGGGCCGTGGTGGTGGCAAGTACAACGCCATCTGGCACAGCGACGTCACGTTCGACGAGACGCCGCCAGCCGCCTCGATGCTGCTGGCGGAAACCCTGCCCCCTGTCGGGGGTGATACACTCTTCACGTCGATGGAGGCGGCCTACGATGCTCTGTCACGGCGCCTGAAGACGACAATCGAGGGTCTTGAAGCCTTTCACGATGGCATTCCCAACTTCACTTCCTATCTTCTCGATCCGGGTACGCCGGACGGCCCCCGGCGTCTGGAAAATCTGAAGGGCGAGCACGCCGGTTGTGTCCACCCGGTGGTGGTGCGCCACCCGGAGACAAGCCGCAAGTCTCTCTTCGTCAACCGTGCCTTCACCCAGCGTATCCTCGGATTGTCGGATATCGAGAGCCGTGGTTTGCTGAATCTCTTGATCGAGCATTGCGAACAGGCGTCATTCCAGGTGCGCTGGTCCTGGTCCAGAGGCGATGTCGCGCTCTGGGACAACCGCTGCACCATGCACTACGCTGCCTTTGACTATGGCCGTCACGACCGGATCATGCATCGCGTGACCCTGAAGGGCACACGTCCCCTGGCGGCATGACCTCCTTGAGCGGGCGCGGGGCCAACAGGAAAAGGAGTCGGATATGGTGACAATGGGCAACATCCGTCCTCTGACCGGTCATATCGGCGCGGAAATCTCCGGAATCGATCTCAGACACCTTGACGACTGCACGGTCGTGGCCTTGCGCGAGGCATGGCTCGAACACAAGGTCCTGTTCTTTCCCCGCCAGGGGCTGTCGGCTGACGAGCTGGTGCGCGCAGCCTCGCGCTTCGGTGATATCAAGCCGCTGCACCCGGGGCTGGAACGTCACCCTGACAATCCCGACGTGATGGTCACGGCCACCCGCGATGGAAAGGGCGATGCGGTCTTCAACGCGACCTGGCACAGCGACGTCACATTTGATGAAACGCCGCCAGCCGCCTCGATGCTGCAGGCGGAAACCCTGCCTTCCGTCGGCGGTGACACGCTTTTCATGTCGATGTACGCCGCGTGGGATGCCCTCTCGGAGCGCCTCAAGGAGGCTGTTGATGGTCTTGAGGCGTTCCACGACGGTGTCCCGACCTTCACTCCCTACCTCCTTGAATCCGGCACCGCGGATGGCTCCGAGCGTCTGCGGGCACTCAAACGCGACTATCCCGGAAGCGTTCATCCGGTGGTGGTGCGCCACCCCGAATCAGAGCGCAGGGCTCTCTTCGTCAACCGTTCCTTCACTCAGCGGATTCTCGGACTGACGGACATCGAGAGTCGCGGACTGCTGAACCTCCTGATCGAGCATTGCGAACAGGCGTCATTCCAGATGCGCTGGTCCTGGTCGAAGGGTGACGTGGCATTCTGGGACAATCGTTGCACGATGCACTACGCATCCAGGGACTACGGTGCGGAAGAACGGGTCATGCATCGCGTGACGCTGAAAGGGTCACGCCCTCTCGCTGCCTGACGCCGACGAGCCCGGGCCGGGAGGCAGCGCATCGCCGCTGGCGGCCAGGGTACCCTCGGCGTCGTGCTGTTCGTCTCCCGTCAGCGCCGGGCAGAAGACGGACAGCAGGTGAAGATCGCTTCGGGCATGCATGCTGTGGCGGTCTTCGGGACCGACGCAGTACATCATTCCCGGTTCCATGCTCCAGGTCTCTCCGGAGCCAAGATCCGTCACCTCTCCCGTACCATCGAGAACATAGTTCGCTTCCCAGTGGTGCCTGTACCACAGGACGTTGCGATTGCCGGCCGCAAGGCGCACGTCACTCAGGGAAAACCCGACACGATCCTCCCGCAACAGCATGCGCACCGTCCTTGCGCTGCCACCGGCGACCACGAGCTGGCGTCCCTGGCCGACGAGTTCGTCAACGGTCTTCACGAACATGCACTCCCTGCCTTCGGGAACGGGACCGGTCGGCGGGTAGGCGCCGTCGCTGTCGTGTGCCTCGTCTCCGACAAGCGGCGGATTGAAGACGCTGACGACATGGAGTGCTTCGTCGGGTTCGACGAGGTGCCGGTCGGTTGGTCCGACCGTGTAGAGGGTGCCCGGAGCCAGCCGCCAGCTGCGGTCCCGTTCAAGGTCTCGCAACGTGCCCGTGCCGGCGACAATGTAGTTCGCTTCCCAGTGGTGCTTGTACCACAGGACGCTGGACATGCCGCCTGCGACCCGCACGTCCGACATGGTGAAGCCCATGCCGTCGGGGATGGTGAGCAGGCGTGTCGAGCGGACCCTGCCTTCGCTCAGGACCTTTTCGACGCCGGCGCTGCGCCGTTCGTCAAGGGTGCGGATGAGCATGTCAGCCTCCTCACAAGGGATCGGGTTCGTCCGGCATGGCGGTGCTGCCGGTGATTCGGCGCGCGAGATACTGGCAGAACTCGAAGTTGGGACGTTCCAGGAAGCTCAGGTGTCCGGGGCGCGCCAGACCGGCCCTGGTGCCGTTGAACACGGCTTCGGTCCCCACCCGGTCCTCCTCGTTGACGGCATCGAGAATTCTCTTGGCCTCGGCGACGTGTTCGGCCCCTCGTGGGTCGTTGATGAAATCGGGCGCCATGCCGCCGCCGTAGAGAATCCTCACCCTGCCGGCACCCTCTGGCTGCAGTGACAGGTACCAGAAGTACCCCGGGGTCAGGGTGATCATGTGGCTGGGGTAGATGGTGATCAGCGCCGTGGTCCGGCGCCACTCGCCCTCGAGATAGGCGCAGTCGGGGTGGGCATTGGCAAGGGGGAAGTCGGATTCCTTGGTGATCCAGTGATAGTTGAACACCGCGCCTCCCGCAGGCATCTCCATCTCCTCGATTCTCGACTGGTTGCCGATGGTTCCGCGGTGGAGCTGGAAGAGGTGATAGCTCTCCATGAAGTTCTCGGCGAGAATCTTCCAGTTCGTATCCCAGACATGTTCTTCCCGGAAGGTCTCGGTGTAGTCGGCGAAGCGGTAGCGGTCCGTGACGACCTCTCCCACCGGGCGGAACAGGTCCTCCGGCGGCGGAATGTCGGGGTCCAGCGTGACGTAGATCCAGCCATCCCAGACATCGCAGCGTACACGGGTGAGGCAGTAGTCGCGCTTGTCGAAGGCCGGGCTTGCGTCCATCCACGGGGCATGGCGCAGGCGGCCGTCGAGGCCGTAGGACCACGCATGGTAGGGACAGGTGATGACCTTGCGGTTGCCGCGTCCGGCGAGGAGCAGGCTCATCCGGTGCCGGCAGACGTTGGAGAAGGCCCTGACCTCTCCGCCTTGGTCGCGCACGATGAAGATCGGCTCATCGACGAGCCTGAAGGTGAGATAGTCGCCCCTTTCCGGAATGGCGTCGGCCCGGCCGGCACAGATCCATTCCCTGGAGAAGACCCGCTCCTTTTCCAGGGCCAGGAACGCCTCGCTGGAATAGATTCCGGGAGGTGCCGCCCGCGCTTCAGCGAAGGGACGTTCCGCGTTGGCCTTCAGTTCGCCAAGGAGTGTCTCGATTGCCGTCATCCGATGAGAATCAGTGTCGCTGCCAGCCGGCATCATTGCCAAATCGCCACGACCGGACAACCATGCCTGGCGCTTTCGGCGGGCAATCGAAGCGCCCGTCAGTCCCAGACCCAGACGTCGAGACCGTTATCCAGTTCGCCCTCGGGCTCACTCATGATGCGCGACGCGCCAATGCGGTGTCCGTAGCCGAGAATGTCGCCGTGCTTGGCGTAGCCCAGAAGCCGGCGGATGGTCTTGTCGTAGCGCGCCGCCACCTCCGGCGGCACGGCGAGGTACTGGTTCACCTCCTGCCGGAGCCAGCCCAGTGCATAGGTGTTGATGAGGCCCATGCGTGGTCCGTTCGATCGGTTGCCCCCTCCGCCGTGCCACAAGGAGCCCATGTAGAAGAGGGCCGACCCTCGGGGCATCGATGCCTGCACGACGCACGATAGGATGGGTTCGCCGTATTCGGCCAGGCGGTGGCTTCCCAGAGCAACGCGGGTCGCCCCGTTCTCCTCGGTGAAATCGTCGATCGCCCACATCACGCCGATCTGGAACTCCATGCCCGGAATGCGGATCGGATAGATCGTGTCGTCGCGGTGGAGAACCTGATCGCTCTCGCCCGGAAGGATCTCGATCCCGGTGGTGCTGCCGATCCGGTAGGCATGACAATGCGGAAGAAGGATGGCGTCAGCCACATCCAGCACCAGTGGATGGCCAACCATCCTGGCCGCGGCAGGCGCATAGCCCAGCACACTCGAGATGCGCAAGGTGCGGTAACCGTTGAAATCGTTCTCCTGTTGGCGCCCGCGTTGGTCGAATTCGAGCCGCATTTCCCCTGCGCAACGGGCCACGGCGCCTTCATCGAGAAGATCGGTCACAACCGCCGCGCCGGCGGTGCGCAGGGCGGCCACGACAGCAGACGCCGGCGCCGCCGCGTCAAGGACTGGAAGTTCCATCGCCTTCGCGGATCCTCCTGCAGTCACAACCGGATCGCGGCGCGATCCTCCGCTCGTGCGAATGATAGGGCAGAGTGAAGCTCTTGAACCAGCAGGAAATGAACCCTGAACGAGGAGCGGGGCGGTGCCATCCGCCGGTATGTCAAGCCGCAGGCACCTGTGCCATGATCCGCATCATGAGCGACCGTCCAGTCTGTGTCATTGTCGGAGCCGGCGAGGGCCTTGGCCGTTCGCTTGCGGCGAGATTCGCCGCCGGTGGCTGTGACATCGCCCTGGTATCGCGGACACGCTCGGGCAGCGAGGCGGCCCTCGAGCATGCGCGGGCCGCCAACGGCGCTGTCGACGTGCGGTTCTTTGCCGCGGACGCCACCCGTCCGGTCACCGTGGAGGACGCCATGGCGCAGGTGGCGGAGGAGATGGGCGCCATCGAGGTCCTCATCTACAACGCCCGGGGAGACTTCACCCGTTGCGACCCCCTGGACATGACCTACGCCCAGCTCGAGGAGGTCTTCCATGTGGAGGTGATGGGCGCCTTCGCGGCGGCCCGATCGGTGTTGCCCGCCATGCGCGCCAGGGGGAGCGGCACCATCATGTTTTCCAGCGCCACCGCGGCCCTTCGCGGTTCCGCCACCTTCCCGCTCTACGCAATCGGCAAGTTCGCTCTGAGGGCCCTGGCGCAGTGCCTGGCGAAAGCCCATGCGCGTGACGGCGTCCATGTCGTCCACATGAGACTTGACTGTGACCTCGACGTGCCGGTCATGCGAAACGCCTATGGCGACCCGACGGGTCTGGCCGATCCCGACGGCGTGGCCGACACCTACTGGTGGGTGCATCGTCAGCCGCCTTCGGCATGGAGCAACGAGGTGGAACTGAGACCCTTCAGCGAAACATGGACCATCTGACCCGGAGGATGACGACATGAACACCGGACGATGCCTGTGCGGCGGTGTTACCTGGGAGCTTGCTGCCGAACCGTTCCAGGCATTCAACTGCCACTGCAAGTTGTGCCGCAAGGCCCATGGAACGGCCTTCGGAACCTACTGGTTCATGCGCCAGGGGGAACTCCGCATGACCGGAGGCGAAGACATCACGGTCGATTACCGTTCGTCCCACATGCTCGTCCGGAAGTTCTGCGGAGAGTGCGGCTCGGTGGTTCCCTATGCCGGCGAGGCGGACGACCAGCACTTTGTCGCGCCCGGCGGTTGTCATGACGCCGGCAAGCCGTCGGACTGCAACATCTTCGTGCCCCACGGTGCGCCCTGGCACCAGGTGACGGGAGACCTGCCCCGTCATGACGACTATCCCCTGGAAACCGGCTATCCGAGGGTCGAGGAGGATCCGGTTCCGCCTCCGCCTCCGGGAATGGTGCGCGGCTGGTGCATGTGCGGCGGCATCGCCTTCCAGACGACTGGCCCCTACACTTCAGCCTGGAACTGCCATTGCGGCCGCTGTCGCCGGGGACGCGCCGCAGCCCATTCCTCGGATGCCCTGATCCACCTCCGGTACCTGGAGTTCACGCAAGGCGAAGACCACCTGAAGAGTTTCCATGTACCGGGCGCCCGGCATTACACCCAGGTCTTTTGCGAACTTTGCGGATCGAAGATGCCTCGCGTCGACAGCGAACACGCCATCGCCATCGTTCCCCTCGGCATCCTCGAGGATGACCCAGGCATCAGACCCGCCGCTCATGTCTTCGTCGGGTCCAAGGCCAGGTGGCACGTCATCACCGACGACCTGGAGCAGCATGACGGGGCTGGTATCTGAAGGCCGTACTCAGGTTCGGGCGACGACGGGTGTTAGCCGCTTGTAGTGCAGGTGCTGATAGATCGAGACCTCGATCGACATGACGCCGTCGAGAGGTCGGATATCATGGTCGATGATGGCCAGGAGTTCCGCCTCGTCGCGGCACGCGACCTCCGAGAAGATGTCGAATCGTCCGGCGCAGATTGCGACGTAGGTGACGTAGGGGAGACCCGACAGGCCGTCGGCGACGTCGCGAGCCGGGACACCGCCTCCGACATGCACGGCGACCCAGGCGACGGTTCCGTAGCCCAGACTCATCGGGTTGACGATGGCAATGACGCTGACGACGCCGTCCGCCGCCATGGCGTTGAACCTGTTGCGGACCTGGGATTCCGAGATGCCGAGCCCGTCGGCCACGGCCTGCAGCGGCATGCGTCCGTTTTCCGACAGTGCCTTGACGATGTTGCGATCCGTAGCGGCGAGGGTGCGCGGAACCACGCCTGCTTCCTTCAGGGACTTGCGCCGTGCAGCTCCGAAGTTCGCCAGTTGATAGTGGAGCGACAGGTAGGGAAAGCTCTCGATGGTCCGGATGCCGCCGATTCCGCCGATCCGGTCTTCGACCACGTCCTGCAGTTCGCGGCGGTCGTGACAGATGACTTCGGCGAAGAGGCCGTAGCGCCCCGTGGCCACCACGACGTAGTCGATGGTGGATATGGACAGCAGTTTCCTGGCCGTCTCGGAGGCCGGTGCGGCAGGGTCGAGGACAAGACCGAGAAGGGCGGAGCTGTGGTATCCAAGGGCGCGCGGGTCGGTCACGGCGGCAATCTGGATGATCTCGGACTCGAGGAGGTGCCTTGTCCGGCTGCGCACGGTCCTCTCGGTGAGACCTGTTGCCCTGGCGATCTGCGCAAAGGACCGCCGGCCGTCTTCCTGGAGGTGTTCGACGATGGCGCGGTCGGCAGGATCGAGGGCCGGCGCCTGTCTGAGAAAGGCGCCCGTCAGCAGGGACGTCTCCACCCTAGCGATCGACAAGTTTGAGTGAACGGGAGAACACCTCGCTCGTCGACTCTGCCAGGCGTTCGAGTTCGCCGAAGTGGTTTTCACCGGGAACGTCGTAGCGTTCCATGGTGCGCCGCTCCGTGCGGAACCTGTCGCAGTAGGCATCCGACTGGCGGGCGAATTCCGGGGTTTCGGCGCCGCCGGCAATGACGAGATGGGACGCGTTGCCGCAGATCTCCATGAACAGCGGACTCTCGCGCCTCGCCTCGGCGACATCCATCCGTGGTCCGGCATTGATCGACGTGTGAACCAGGGGTTCGAGTTCGAAAATCCCCGAGATCGGCAGGGCCGACCGGATGAAGTCATCTGGCAGGGCGGGGTCGAAGGCCGGCCAGTCCGTCGCCATCATCATCGCCGTCAGGTGGCCGCCGGCGGAATGTCCCATGACCGACAGACGCTCGCGATCGAATCCAAGGTCGACGGAATTGTGCCACAGCCAGGCCATGCACCGCCGCACCTGGGGTGCGATGTCGCCGACGCGGCATGCCGGCGTGAGCGTGTAGTTGATCATCGCGACATTGATTCCGGCATCCAGGAAGGACTCTGCGACGAAGCTGTACATGTCCTTGTCGCCGCGTTGCCAGTAGCCGCCATGGATGTAGACGAGCAGCGGACCGCCTGCAGCGGCGCGAAAGAGATCGAGCCTGTCGCGGTCTCCGCTTCCATAGGCGAGATCGATCGCCACATCGCGGGAGTCACGGAGTGCCGCGCTGCGCTTGAGCCAGCGCGCCACCACGGCGTCGAAGTCGGCCTCCTTGCTGCGCAGTTCGTACTGGTATTCCAGTTGCTGGGCATTCATACCGCGAAAGAGGTCCATCGTCGTTGCCCTGCCGATAAGAAGAGGGGACTGTATGACGAAAAAAGGCATTGACGCAAGACAAATTGGCGAATTACGGTGGTCAGGACAGAGAATTTTGTGAAATGAGGAAACCAATGCAGGTCGGCCTCTTGCAGGAAGCGGAATTGATGGAGGGTGTCGACGTCGCCCAGCGCTACTGGGAGATGATCGAGGAGGCGGCGCTCGCCGACAGGCTCGGGTTTTCCTGCTGGGGAACGTCCGAACAGCATTTCTCTCCGCCGCGATTTGCCGTGGCGGCGCCCGAGGTTCTCTATGCCGCGGTGGCCCAGCACACCGAGAACATCAGGCTGCGGGTCATGTGCGCGGTGCTGCTGGCGTGGAACCACCCGATCCTGGTGGCCGAAAGGCTGGCGACTCTCGACATCGTGTCGAAGGGGAGGGCGGAGCTGGCGACGGCGCGGTCGAACAATGTCCACACCCTTGAGGCCTTCGGTGTCGACCCCGCCAACACCCGTCAGCAGTGGGCGGATTCCATCGAGGTCATCGTCAAGGCGTTCTGTGACGACATGCTGGAACACGATGGTCCGGTGTGGAAGATTCCGCCGCGGGAAATCGTGCCCAAGCCGGTGCAGAAACCCCATCCGCCTCTGTCGGTGGCGGCCTCCAGTGTCCAGTCCCACGTGGCGGCCGGCGAGCGCGGCATCGGCGCCCTTTGTTTCGAGAGCTACTTCGGATTCTCCTACCTGCAGAACTGCATCGACGGGTATCGCGCCGGTCTCGCGAAGGGGACTTCCATGGCGCCGCGGCGGACGGAGCACATGGGTCTCTACGTCGCGACGGCCTTTTGCGCCGAGACGCGCGAGGAAGCCTGCCGCATCGCCCACGACGTCGCCATGGGCTACTACCAGTTCCTCGTCGACATCTACGTGCCACTCGGCAAGCAGCAGTCTTACGAATACCTCGACGACAAGCTGAAGCTCCTCATCGACCACCGGGACGACTTCGACTATCTCCTCACCGAGACGCCGTCGATCATGATCGGCACGCCGGAAGACTTCGTCCAGCGCATCGAACGGCTCGAAGCCATGGGGATCGACGAAATCCTCATGAGAATCGACGGCGTCGCTCATGAGGACATCATGCGGAGTTTCCGTCTGATCGGCGAAGAGGTCATCCCGCGCGTCTCGCATTAGCGTTCACCGGGGTCAGGCGCTCGTTCCCTGATGACGGGTGGGGGCTGAATGGGCTCTCTTCCTGTCATTCTTGTAGAAGGACAGTGGAGTGCCGCATGCCGTCTCGGCGGCTCAATCGGCTTTCCCTGAAGGCCATTTCGCCGTGTTCCGTTGCGGCACCTTCCAATCACATTGCACCGCCGGGATCCTGTCGTCCGGGGTCCAGCCAGCAACGCGCTGCTTGAAACCCCACCCAAGTGCACGGCACCATGGTGACCAAAACCATCTGGCCCGTGTGGACAGATCGGTCAACACAAGCCCGGGAGGAATGCATGAAACTCGTTCGCACCATCGACCGCATCGCGCAGGGCAAGGCAACCCGTCGCGAGATCGGAGAGATCGCCGCCCTTGCCGGCGTCGTGCCCCTGGCATTCCCGGTGGTCGCGCGCCCCGCCGCGGCGCAATCCGGCGAAGACCTGATGTACTTCACGTGGGGTGGTTTCGAGGCGCCGGAACTGTTCCCGGCCTTCGCCGAAAAATGGGGTGAACCCTCCACCTCCTTCTACGGCGATGAGTACGAGGCCATCGAGAAGCTGCGTGCCGGCTTCGAAGCCGATGTCGTATGCCCCTGCATCGACGTCATGCCCAACTGGATGCGCGTGGGTCTGCAGCCACTCGACGAATCGCGCCTGATCTACCTCGAGGACACCTTCGAATCGATCCGCAGCCCGGCGGCGGCCTTCGACAAGGGCGAGCGCTACTACACGCCGACCTACTACGGCTTCACGTCCTTCGTGTACCGCACGGACCTGACCGACATCACTCCGGAGACCGAGTCCTGGGGGCTGTTCTTTGACGAGACCTATGCCGGCCGCATGGCCATCTGGGATTCCACCGATGCCGTGGTGCCGGTCGCCGCGCTTGCTGCCGGCATCACCGACAATCCCTACACGCCTGATGGTGACGACCTCAAGAAGGTCGAAGACCTGATGCGCAAGCAGCGCGATCTCGTGCGGTTCTACTGGAACGAGCAGACGACAGCGCTTCAGGGCATCACGTCCGGCGAGGTCGTGCTCTCCTACGCGTGGTCAGCCGCCATTCCGCAGCTCATCGAATCGGGCATTGCGTTCAAGTGGGCCCAGCCCAGGGAAGGCCTCATCTCGTATGTCTGCGGCCTTTCGCGCGCCAACCGCCAGGGCACGGATGATGAACTGGTGTACGACTTCATCAACGCCAACAGTTCACCGGAAGCCGGTGCCTTCATGATTGATGCCTATGCCCTGGGTGCGGCCAACAGGAACAGCTACGATCTCGTCGACCCGGGGACCCTGGTTCGCAATGGCCTCGAAACACCCGAGGAATCGCTCGCCGGATCGCACACCTACCAGTTCGTGCCGGTTGATCTGAAGCAGCGCCACATCGCGCTCTTCGACGAGATTCGCGCGGGATTCTAGTGCTGTGTTCCGCAATTGCGCGGACAGGCGTTCGGGGTTGTTGAACGTTGGCGACGGCGCTGCAATCCAGCGCAGTCGCCCGGAGATGCCGAACGCCTGCTTACACCGGGTGTTGATGGAGGTGCGGCGTTCATGGCCAGGGTCAGGCTGCTTATGACACGACCCTCCGTCGCCGACGCTCTTGACGACTCGCTTCGTCAGCAGATCGTCAGTTGTCGCCATCGTCCGCTTTCCTGGCGATGGTTGGCTCAACTCGGCGCGCCTTCAGGCGGCGGTGGTTGCCTGATCTTGCCATCAAGCCTTTGACCACCGGGATCACGTCGACGGTCTTCTCGCCGACACCGCCCGTCATGATCGGCACTCCGACTGATGTCGTCCGGTGCATAAGGCGCCACTAGGCAATGGGAGGGAAAATCGACAGAGATGGTCTTTGCCAGCCTCGAAACAACGGGGTCATCATCGGCGGTCATGACGGAAGACCTCGAGACGATCCGGCTTGCGGATCCCAGCTTCTGGAGACGCCCTGACAGGATGGCGGTGTTCGCCCGGTTCCGGCGCGAACGGCCGGTCGCCCTTCAGACCATGCCGGACGGCAGCGCTTCCTTCTGGTCACTCACGCGTCATGCCGAGTGCCGCGACGTCTCGCGCCGGACATCGCTCTTCCGGTCGCACCATGGCACCGGAATGGTGACGGAAGGGCCGGAACTGGCCTACGAGATCGG
>JAJEHK010000217.1 GCA_022823765.1 Alphaproteobacteria bacterium
CTCACCGGGTGCCGCAAGTCGGAGATCCTGACCCTCCAATGGCGCTACTACCGGGAGGGACGGCTCTATCTAACCGACAGCAAGACCGCCCGCGCACGGTCTGGCTGTGCGAGACGGCGCGTGATGTCCTCGACCGCCTGCCCCGGTCGTCCGGATGGATCTTCCCGGTCGCCGGTCGGCGCGCCCCCTGGCAGTGGCTGGACCACTTCTGGCGCCGGGTGAGGCAGGAAGCCGGACTCGACGACGTCCGCCTGCACGATCTCAGGCATACCGTTGCCAGCCAGGCCGTCGCCCGGGGCGTTCCCCTGTCCGCCGTCGCTCGCATGCTCGGACACGCCGACCCCACAATGACCCTGCGCTACGCCCATGTCGGCGACCGCGACCTGCAGGCCGCCCTCGAGCGCATCGGAAAGGCCATCGAAGCCGCAATGGAGACCGGCGAGTCGTTAACACCCGAAAAACGGTTCCCAAGGAGGCGAACATGCAGCGGAGCAAACTGTCCGCTGGTCTGAGGTTTGCCAATAGTTCGGCTCGCAATGCTCCTCGCGCCGCGAGACCAGCACATCCTCCTCACTCAGGAGTTTTGCAAGTGGCTCGGCAGGCAGAAGGGGGACATTTCGTCGGCGCTGCGCTTCGCCCAGTCCAATTCCGGAATGCGCGCAAGCGCCCGCTCCTGGCCTTCCTGCAGACGATCGAGTGCGTTGTCCTGATCGATCGTCAGCACGGTACGATCTTTCACCACTTGCTCGCCGTTCACGAACACGTCGCGGACGGCGGCAGCCGTACCGGAATAGATCAGGCACTTCAGCGGATCGCGCACCGGCCGCATCGAGGAATGTCGTAAGTCGACTACGGCAATATCCGCCTTGGCACCCGTCGCCAAACGCCCCAGATCGTCCCGACCCAACGCCCGGGCGGCTCCCAGCGTTGCGATCTCGAACACCGCCTCGGTCGGCAGCAGGTCCACATGGCCGCTCGCCACCTTTGACATGAGGCCGGCGATCCGCATTTCCTCGACCAGGTCGTGCGGGTAGCAATCGGTGCCCAGCGCCATGTTGATGCCGGCCGCGCGGTACCCTCCGAGGCTCCGCATCATGTCGCCCCACTGGGCAAAGGCGCGCGGGCAATGCACGACGGTCGTGCCGGACCGGGCGAGGCGTTCAAGGTCCTTGTGCTCGTGGTGATTGACCCAGGGATGCTGGTCGATGTCGATGGCGTGGCCGAGCAGCGTGTTCGGGCCGAGCACACCGATGTCGTCGAGCCATTCGATCGGCGTCTTGCCATGACGCCGGACCATCTCACGATGTTCCATGACGGACTGCGCGGCATGGGTCTGCAACAGAATCCCTCTGGAGTCAGCGGCCTCCTTGCACCGCCGGAACATCTCTTCCGTGCACGTGTCGGCCTGGGCTGGCCCGACCATCCCGTGCAAGCGGCCACTGGGATGCGCAATGGCGTCGTCGATTATTTCGAGCGAACGCTCGAGGTTCTCGAACCCCTTCTCTTCGTACCACTCGTAGAGATGATCCTTGCCGTTGGACGTGTACCAGTGGGCGGACTGCACCATGGGGCAGGCATAGGTCCGAATGCCCGTGCCTGCCAGCATGTCCACCCAGCCGTCGAACGGCAGGCCGGAGCAGTAGAGCTCCGCCATCGTGGTGCAGCCACTCTTCAGCAGATCGCAGGCCGACGCCTGGGTCGCAGCAAATGACGATTCCCTGTCGTCCTGCAGGATCCACGTGTACTCGAGCAGCTGCGTCATCCACATGTGCTTGGTGGCGAGGTCTTCGAAGAAGCCCTTGCCGTGCATTTCCATGTAGCCATGCAGGTGAAGGTCGAGCGTTCCGGGAAGGACCATGACGTCCTTGCCGTCGATGACGTGCTCGGCCTCGCCACCGTAATCCTTGCCGACATGGACGATCGTGTCGTTCGTGAAGGCCACGTCGGCGTGGCGCATATAGACGTGACCGTCCCTGTCGGGGTTGTAGGCCACGATCCAGTCGGCGTTCCTGATCAGCGTCGTGCCAGCCATTGTCTCCCTCCGTCCCGGTAACCGTCTGTAACGGGACAGTTCCTCTCACTCTATTCGGCGGCCAGCCTCTCCAGTTCGGGCACCAGGCCGTCGTAGTAGGGCAAATTGTCCACGCGCGGTGTCCAGCTGCCGTCGTCGATGCACGCCTGAACGTGTTTGGCGATCTCCTCCATGGTCGTGAACCAGACGCCGCCCTTGCCCTGCATGTACTCGATCATCTGCTGGACGCGGCGGCAGCGGGCGAGGCGCCCGGAGACGAAGGGGTGCCAGACGGTGACCCACTGGCCGCCGAAGTCGTACATCGCCTCTAACTCGGACATGAAGACGTTCATCGCCTCGTCCGGCGACTTGATCGTCATCATGTAGTTGAAATCGAACGAATGGGTGTAGTGCGGCCAATCGTCCATCGCCCAGTGTGACGGTAGCTCGATGACGCTCCCCTGCGCCGTCTTCAGGACATAGGGCACATCGTCGCCCATCAGCGTGGCATCGTAGATGAGCCCCTCCTCGATCAAGAGGTCGACCGAGTACTTCGACGCGTTGTAGAGCGGACCGCGCCAACCGCGCGGGCGCTGGCCGGTCATCTTC
Source organism: Alphaproteobacteria bacterium (assembly GCA_022823765.1). Lineage (GTDB taxonomy): Bacteria > Pseudomonadota > Alphaproteobacteria > SP197 > SP197 > SP197. Next base: position 2,621 of record JAJEHK010000217.1, read on the forward strand.
TCGATGACGTCGATCTGCCGCCGGAGCCAGTAGTGCTCCTCCTCCCGCGGCAGCTTGTTGGGGTCCTCGTGGATGTAGCCGTGTGCGGCGATTTCGTGGCCATCCTTGAGGATCATCTCGACGAGATGGGGGTAACGCTCCATGCACCAGGCCGGGTAGAAGAAGGTCTGCTTGATGCCGCATTCCCGGTACATGTCGAGAATGCGCGGGATCGCCACCTCGTCGTACTTCAGCCACGAAAGCGACGACAGCAGGGTATCCGCCCTCTCCCTGTGCTCGAGATGCAGGATGCTGTCGGTATCGATGTCGAAGGTGATGGCGGCGGCGCACTTGGCGCCGTCCGGCCAGGGAACGGGGTTCTTGATCATGTCAGCTCCTCCTTGGCGCTCCGACGGGCCGCTCGATCACGACCCGACGTAGGCGATGGCCTCGATTTCGATGAGCAGATCCTGATAGCCGAGTCCGTTGACGCGAACCGCGGTGCCGACCGGCCCCGGGTTCGCGAGATAGTCCATCCGCACCTTGGTCATGGCCTCCCAGTAGTCCTGCAACGCCTGACCCTCGCCAACCTGGTCGTAGTACGTGTTGAGGCGCACGATGTTCTCCAGGTCCGCCCCGGCCTCCCTCAGCACTGCGCGGATGTTCTCGAAGGTGTTGCGGGTCTGCGTGGCGATGTCGCCGACGCCGATGGCGCTGCCCTTGCTGTCGCCGGATATCTGTCCGCCGACAAAGATATAGTCGCCGACCTTCCAGCCCTGTGAGAGCGGGACCGGTATGCTCCAGTCCCAGTGGTTGGCGGGCATCAGGCGCTGTTTGTCCGCGCCCACGTAGGCGATGCCTTCGATCTCGATGAGCAAGTCCTCAAAGGCGAAGCCGTTGACCCGGACCGCGGTACCGGCAGGGCCCGGATCGCTGAGATACTCCATGCGGACCTTGGTCATGTCCTCCCAGTATTGCCGGAGCGCGTCGCCCTCGCCTTCGAACTCGTAGTAGGTGTTGAACTTTATGAGGTCGGACAGCTCCGCGCCGCCTTCCCTGAGCACGCTCTGGATGGAGCCGAAGACGTTCCTCACCTGCTGCCCGATGTCGCCGGGTGCGATCGTGCGGCCCCTGTCATCGGTGGAAATCTGCCCGCCGACGAATATGAGATCGTCCACTTTCCACCCCTGGGAGAACGGGACGGGCATGCTCCAGTCCCAGTGATTGGCGGGCATGAGCCGCTGCTTCTTGCGGCCGACGATGGCTATCGCCTCGATCTCGATGAGCAGGCCTTCGTAGGCGAAGCCCCGAACACGGACGGCCGTGCCCACCGGGCCGGGATCGGCCAGGTATTCCTTCCTGACCTCGGTCATCTCCTCCCAGAAGCGGGTGATGTCGGCGCCCTTCCCGTCGTGCTGGTAGTAGGTGTTGAGCTTCACGATGTCGGACAGATCGCCGCCGGCCTCCTCGAGGACTCGCTTGATGAACTCGAAGGTGTTTCGCGTCTGCACCGCGATGTCGCCGGCGCCGACGGGGCGGCCCTGGGCATCGGCGGAAACCTGCCCGCCGACGAAGATCATGTCGTCGATCCTCCACCCCTGCGAGAACGGCACGGGCATGCTCCAGTCCCAATGATTTGCGGGCATGATTCGTGTCTTGGTCATGGCAGCATGTCCTCGTTGTTCATGGCGATCCGCCGCGACGCGTCTTCCTATCGTGCCCCGGCGCGCACCAGGCGTGTCTTCGGATCGAGCGCGTCGCGCAG
>JAJEHK010000077.1 GCA_022823765.1 Alphaproteobacteria bacterium
CGGTCTCGGACGGCAGCATCGTCGTCGACCGGGACATGAACGGCGCACGTGGCATCATGCTGCGCGCGCTCTACGGCAACTTGGGCCGTTTCCAGGCGGCGAGCGCGGAAGTTGCGCTCGTTGCGGAATAAATCAAGTGTATCGCAGAAATCGTTTGAGCATACCTCAGACGCCGCATGGCCCCACTTGCGACCCCTTGGCTACGCAAGGGCGTGATTCCATCCAGGAAATACCCTACCGGCAGCGTTTGACATGGCCGAATCGACTTCCGGAAGCGTCGTGTCGGGGGAGGCGCGAAGGAATGCCGGTGAGCGAGGCTCGCGGGATTCTGGCTGGAGCGCGCGCAGAAGCGGCCGGGCGTCCCGGATGCTGCGCTCGAGGATCTTCCTACGTTCATGCCGGCCCCGCCCCGATATGGTCTTCGCGCCAGATCGGGCAAGGGTAGGACGGCCAGGAATTCGAACGTCATTCTCCTCGTCAATGTCCTCGAACGCCGCTTCCAGGGTCTGTAGATGGCGGCGCCGTCCGACCGAACCCTGCAGCGTCTCGCGGACGAGACCGGTCACCAACCCGGCACGCTGGAGAAGGTGCTGCGACTTCTGGACATGTTGCAGGAGATCGCGCGGGATAGGGGTTCGAACTAGGGGCGTTTGCCTTGCCCTTGCAAACACTGCAGAGTTATCGGGGTCGAGCCGGCGAATTTCATTATCGATCGCCTTCTGACCGATCCCCGTCGCGGGCGGCCGCTGCAGCCGGCATCAGAAAGGCCCCGAGGGCACTGACAACACCGTCGAGCGGCCCGGGGTCGACACTGAGATCCTGTGTGAAACTCTCCCATTGCTGGCGCTTGACGGCGTCTTCCACGAATGCCGACGATAGCCCGTCCGGGACCCGATCCGGGATCGCCGTACCACGCCGTGCAAAGGTTGCCGATATCGCCTGCGCCAGACGCGATTGATCGATCTTGAAAGCTTGGCTGATTATCCACAGGTCGTAGTAGTCCTTCATCCGGCTGTTCGCCATGCCGAGATCCACCATGGCCTGGAACTTTTCTGCGACAACGGTCTCTCGCGCGTACCCACGCAGCCGCGGCGGCGGCATGTCGAGCATAACCGGGTAGTCGAGCCACTCGGCAGGAGGTTCGGTCGCGTCGCCGAAACCGACATCGACATTGACGGTGATGCGAGCGCCCGCGATGTCCGCGGTCGCCCGCATGCGGAAGCCCCCATACTCGTTCTCCTCGCGAATACGGCTGACCCGTGCTGCACCGGCATCAAACACCACCCCGTCCGGCTGTTTCTGGCCGAGCACCTCCCTGAAGACGTCCAGGACAGCGTCCGGCGTCGGATCGCCGTAACCCAGGAGATCGAGATCGCGCGTGCCGCGAAACGGCTCATCGAACCACGTCATCAGCAGCATGGCGCCTTTTAGAACAAAACGGTCTGCGTGTCGGGATTGCGCGAGGCGATAGAGCAGACGCTCGATCGCAAAGTGTGTGAGGACCAGATCGAAATTCTGGCCCTTCTCCTTACTGATCCTGAGGAGACGGGCCCGAACCGAGGCCCCGATGTTCCTGACCTCCCTAGGCATTGGCGGTGAGCGCCTCGAGATACGGGCGGACCACCGTGGCGACGCCGCCGCGCTCCGCATGCCGGGCGATCTCGGCGGGGCTCGCCTTTCGCTGCCGGAGCGCCTCCTGCAGGCCCTCAAGCGCAATCGTCTGCCCGACTTTCCGACGATGCCGGAAACAGTCAGCGATCGTCTTGGCGACGCCGAAAACTCTCACGGGAACATTCTCGATGTGCACCGTCATGACGTCGTCGGTGAGCAGCGCATCCGTGAAGCACACGATCCGCATCGCCGGCCTTCCCTCCTTCGGCATCCATTCCCTGGTGCCGATCGCCATCCAGACCGCGCGCGGAAGCTGGTCGGTCAGCTCGTGGTAGGCCAGCGCCGACACCAGGCAGACGACGCCCCTGGGAACGCGTTTCGCCGCTTCGGCCAGGCTGTGGTTGGCATCGAGCAGCGCGTCGGGCAGCTGGTAGAGCCCGCGCCCGAGCCGGTTTACCTCACCGCCACGGACCATTCTGCCGACCGCGGCGGCGGTGATGCCGGCATCCCTGAATTCGGACAGACGCGCAATTCCCTTCACCCGGAGGAGATTGATCGCTTGGTCGCGCTGCGTACCCGTTTTCGTCATTGATATATAACCATGAAACGTTGGATGCATTTTCCGAGGTTTTATATCATCATCGCCGACTCAGGTAAAGCTGGGTTGGTCGGCCGAACCCGCTGGGCGGAGCCCAAACGAGGCGTTTCGGTATCGGCGGTCGCCAAATGGCGACGAGGCGGCGATCGGGTCCGGCCAGCCAGTCCGTTCGACGACGCGCGTCATCGGCCAGGATCGACGATGTTTATGCCGGTGGCGGATAAACTGCCTGAAAGCGGCTGAACAGACCCACACCCAAGTCCATGTGCTCCCGGAGCGGACACCCCGCTTCCGCCGGAGCTGGCGAGATAGAATATCGTCCTTGCCGAAACCGCCTGCAGTCCAGCACATCAGATGGAGCCCGCGCAAGAGAGAACACGGCCGATGCGCTTGCCTTCACGATTAACATCTGAAGCTATAGTTATTATATGGTTATAATCGAATCAATTGAAGAACACCCGAACCGTTATGCCCCGGCTCCTCTCCCTGCCCTTCTTCAGTGCCAATCCTGTTTTCCGCCGGGCCGAGTATGCCGCAGCCGTTCGCCGCCACTCTCAGGACAAGGTCGTCACGGCGATGCTCGCCCAGCATCTCCAGGCTGGCAACATCCTGCGCATCGCCCGTGGCGTCTTCGCCTCGGTACCCAGGCACGCCGACGCCGAGACATGGTCGGTCGACCGCTTCCTGACCGCCTCCCGTCTGCGCCATGGCGGCACGATCGACTATCACTCGGCCCTTGACCTGCACGGCTGCGCCTACACGGAGGGGCATGACGTGCAGGTCATCGCGCAGGGAGAACCCGGCATGTTCGAGGCGTCCGGTTTTGCCTGCCGGTTCGTCAGGCCGCCGCGCGGCTTCGCGCCCCCTGATGGCCTTACGGCGGTCGACCGACTGGGGCAGGAGGTCAGGGTGACGACGATCGAGCGGACGATCGC
>JAJEHK010000185.1 GCA_022823765.1 Alphaproteobacteria bacterium
GTTGACGCCGTGGATGCGGTCGTGCTCTCCGGCGGCTCGGTCTTCGGTCTCGATGCGGCAGGCGGCGCCGTGGCACGGCTGGCCGAAGAGGAACGGGGATTTCCAACCTCCGCCGGCAGGATTCCGGTGGTGCCGGCAGCCATCCTCTTCGATCTCACAAACGGCGGCGACAAGGCGTGGGGCAGGCATTCTCCCTACGCCGACCTGGGATACCGGGCGGTCCAGGCAGCGGATCGCCGTTTCGAGCTGGGCAACACCGGCGCCGGTCTCGGCGCCAGCGCAGGACGCCTGAAGGGCGGAACGGGCAGTGCCTCGATGGTGACCGACGACGGTCTCCAGGTGGGAGCCATCGTCGCGGTCAATGCTGTCGGATCGACGGTGATCCCGGGCACCTCGACGCTCTGGGCGGCGCTCCTTGAACAGGCAGGCGAGATGGGGATGCAGCCACGCTCGCTCCCCGCAGAATCCCTGGATCTCGAGGACGAGTTCAGGGGCTTTGCCGGCGAGAACACCACCATCGGCGTCGTTGCGACCAATGCGACCCTCGACAAGGGGGCGCTCAACCGCATGGCCATCATGGCCCATGATGGCCTCGCCCGCGCCATCCGTCCCGTTCACACGCCTTTCGACGGCGACACCATCTTCGCGCTCGCCACGGCGAAGCACCCGGACACCATCGATGCCGTCACGCTCGCACGCCTGGGCTCGATGGCGTCAGACTGCGTGACGAGGGCTACGGGACGGGCCATGGTGGCGGCGGAGACCCTTGAAGGCATGACGAGCTACAGCGACTGGAGGGACGGCAGGTGCCAACAGCAGTGATCACGGGGGCAAGCCGGGGGATCGGCCTCGAACTGGCGAGACAGTATCTCGCCGACGGCTGGCTGGTCCATGCCGGAGCCCGCCAGCCCGGCGAGGCGACGGGGTTGGCGGAACTGGCGTGTCCGAAGCTCGTCGTCCACCGGCTTGACGTGACGAGGAGCGAGGATGCGGCGTCCCTTGCCGCATCGCTCGGCGGGACGCCGGTCGATCTCCTCATCAACAATGCCGGCATCTGGTTCGGTGAAGACGAACTCTATGGCCGGTTCAGCAACGAGGCATGGATCGAGCAGTTCCGGGTCCACGTGTTCGGAGTCATGACGATGGTGGCGGCACTCAGGGACAACGTCGCGGCAAGCGAGGGGCGCACCATCATCAACATCTCGAGCGGCAGCGGCAGCTTCGGCTGGAAGGCAAAGTCGCCCGACTACCCCTACAACTCCTCGAAGGCAGCGCTCAACATGCTGGCGAAGGGGCTGGCGGTGGATCTCCGGGCGCAGGGGATCATCGTCGTCAACCTGACACCGGGATTCGTTTCCACCGACATGACGGGCCATGACGCAGACCTCGACCCCGCCACCAGCGTTGCCGGCATGCGCCAGGTCATCGCCGGCCTCGACAGCGCCGCCAGCGGATCGTTCCTGCGCTACAACGGCGAGACCGCACCATGGTGAAAACGGTCCTCATCACCGGCACAAGCCGCGGCATCGGCTTCGAATTCGCGGCTCAGTATGCCGCCTCCGGCTGGAAGGTCCACGCCTGCTGCCGCCGGCCGGGCGATGTCTCTTTCGACCATGGCATCGACGTCCATGCACTCGATGTCACCGACCAGGCGTCGATCGAGGCACTGGCCTCATCCCTCGATGGCACGGCCATCGATCTTCTCATCAACAACGCCGGAATCTTCGGCGGTCCCCGCCAGGATGTCGGCGAGACGCGTGACGATGACTGGGAACTGGTGATCCGTACCAACGTCATCGCTCCCTTCAGGGTGACCGATGCGCTGAGGGGCCATCTTGCCCGTGCGTCCCAGCCAGTCGTCGTCCACATCTCGAGTCTCGCCGGCTCCATCGCCGACAACCATTCCGGAGGCATCCACCTCTACCGGACCAGCAAGACGGCGCTCAACATGGTGGCGGCGAACCAGGCCCGTGACCTCGCCGGTGACGGCATCACGGTCCTCGCTCTTCATCCGGGGTGGGTCAGGACGGACATGGGGGGGCAATCCGCGCCGCTCTCAACCCAGGAGAGCGTTGCAGGCCTGCGCCAGGTGATCGCGTCGGCCTCAACCGAGATGAGCGGCGGGTTCTTCAACCACGACGGCCGGCCGCTGCCCTGGTAGGCCGCCCAGCTGATCAGGAAACCGTGGCGCCGGTCTTTTGTCCGGAAGTGGCGGCGATCCTGCCGTGGCACTGCTTGAACTTGCGCCCGGAACCGCAGGGACAGCGTTCGTTGCGCCCTACCCTGCCCCATGTCGATGGATCGGCGGGATTGCGGTCGCTCTGCCTGACGCGGCGCATCGAGGCCGGCATCGGCCGCCATCCGCCACGCGCAGACGACGGCATCTCCGGGGTACCGCGTGAGTCCTGCATGCGCCGCCGCGCCTCCTCCTGGCGCTGCGCTTCCATCTCCGCCGACGAACGGATCTCGACGCGCATCAGGAGCTGGGTGACCGACTCGCGCACGGAGACGAGCAGGTCGTCGAACAGGTTGAAGGCTTCCCGCTGGTACTCCCGCAGCGGATCCCTCTGCGCATAGCTTCTCAACCCGACAGACTGCCGCAGGTGGTCGAGAGCGAGCAGGTGGTCACGCCATTTCTGGTCGATGACCTGAAGGAGCAGGCTCTTTTCGGCGATTCTCATCACCTCTGGCGTGAACTCCTTCTCCTTGCGGTCCATGGCCCCGTCGGCAGCGCCGAGAACGCGGTCGAGCACCTCCTCCTCGGCCATGCCCTCCTCTGCCGCCCATTCGGTGACCGGAAGATCGAGCCCGAGGATGCGCCGGACGTCATTCTCGAGGCCCTCTATGTCCCATTGTTCGGGGTAGGTGTCGGCGGGAATGGCGCCGTTCACGCAATCCTCGATGACTTCCCGGCGCATGTCCCTGATGGTGTCGGCAACCTCGGTCGCGGCCATCAGGTCGCGGCGCTGCTCGTAGACCACCTTGCGCTGGTCGTTCATGACGTTGTCGAAGCGCAGCAGCGTCTTGCGGATCTCGAAGTTGCGGGCCTCGACCTTGCCCTGCGCTCTCTCGATCGCCTTGTTGACCCAGGAATGGGCGATTGCCTCGCCTTCCTCGAGACCGAGCTTCTGGAGCATGGAGTCGAGCTTGTCGGATCCGAAGATGCGCATCAGGTCATCTTCGAGGGAGAGCAGGAAGGTTGACGCTCCCGGATCGCCCTGACGTCCGGAACGGCCACGCAGCTGGTTGTCGATGCGCCTGCTCTCGTGGCGCTCCGTGCCGACGATGAAGAGGCCGCCGGCCTCGAGAACCTTTTCACGCTCGCTGGCAACTTCGGCGCGGATTGTCTCTTCCCGGCTCTTGCGTTCCGCCTCGTCCGTGACGTCGGAAAGTTCTTGATCGATGCGCACGTCGGCATTGCCGCCAAGCTGGATGTCGGTGCCCCGGCCCGCCATGTTCGTGGCGATAGTCACCGCGCCCAAGCGCCCGGCCTGGGCAATGATGGTGGCTTCCTGTTCGTGGTAGCGCGCGTTCAGCACGTGGTGATCAATCTTCTTCTTCTTCAGCTGGCCCGAGATCATCTCCGACTTCTCGATCGACACGGTACCGACGAGAACAGGCTGCCCGCGCTCGTGGCAGTCCCCGATCAGGCCGAGGATCGCATCGTGCTTCTCGGCAACCGTGCGATAGACCTCGTCGTCGCCATCGGCGCGGATCATCGGCCGGTGGGTCGGGATCTCGAGGACTTCGAGCCCGTAGATCTCGGCAAACTCCCCGGCCTCGGTCATCGCCGTGCCGGTCATGCCGGCGAGCTTGTCATAGAGGCGGAAGTAGTTCTGGAAGGTGATGGAGGCGAGGGTCTGGTTCTCGGTCTGGATGGGCACCCGCTCCTTGGCCTCGAGGGCCTGGTGCAGGCCGTCCGAGTAGCGGCGGCCCTCCATCATGCGCCCGGTGAACTCGTCGATGATGATGACCTTGCCATCCTTGACGATGTAGTCGACGTCCCTGGTGAAGAGCTTGTGGGCGCGCAGCGCCTGGTTCACGTGGTGCACGAGAGTGACGTTCTGGACGTCGTAGAGCGAGCCCTCCTCCATCAGGCCGGCGTCCTTCAGCAAGGTCTCGACGGAATCGGCGCCCTCGTCGGTGAATGTCACGGCGCGGCGCTTCTCGTCCTTCTCGAAAGCGTCGTCGGGAAGACGGGGAATCACGACATCCACCTTGCGGTAGACGTCCGAGGTGTCCTGGGTTGGACCGGAGATCACCAGTGGCGTTCTCGCCTCGTCCACCAGGATGCTGTCGATCTCGTCGACAATGGCGAAGTTCTGCCCGCGCTGGACCATGGTCTCCAGGGAGAACTTCATGTTGTCGCGCAGGTAATCGAAGCCGAACTCGTTGTTGGTGCCATAGGTGACGTCGCAGGCGTATTGCTCCTTGCGTTCGGCATCCGAGAGGCCTGAAACGATGCAGCCGACACTTAGTCCGAGGAATTGATAGATCTCGCCCATCCAGTCGGCATCGCGACGCGCCAGGTAGTCGTTCACCGTCACTACATGAACACCCTTGCCGTCGAGGGCATTGAGATAGACCGGAAGTGTCGCCACGAGGGTCTTTCCTTCGCCGGTCTTCATCTCGGAGATCTTGCCGCTGTGAAGCACCATGCCGCCCTCGAGCTGGACGTCGAAATGGCGCTGACCCAGGGTTCTCTTCGCCGCCTCGCGCACGGTCGCGAAGGCCTCGACGAGGAGATCGTCTCTCGAAGTGCCGTCGGCGAGGCGCTGGCGGAACTCATCCGTGCGAGCGGCGAGTGCGGCGTCGTCGAGCGCCTCCATCTCCGCCTCGAGCGCGTTGATCAGGTCGACGGTCTTGCCGAGCTTCTTGATGATACGCGAATTGGCCGACCCGAAGAGCCGGTTCGCGAAGTTGCCGAGCATGGGAACCGTCTGCCTTCCGCCGCAATTCTGGCGTCGTTCTTCCCTGAAACAGATAGGTCCGCGGTCAAAAACTGTCAATGTCACCGGTCGAGACGCCTCCGCTCCCTGCGGCCTTGTGCCGGTCCGCGAGATGTGGTCTTTGCGCCCCATGAATAATCTCTTTGCCGCCCTCGCCTGCCTGCTGCTGAGCGTGCCGGTCTTCGCCAGCGACCCGGTCGCCCGGATCAACGGCGATGATATCTCCAGGGCCGATGTCGATGCCTTCGTGGCCTTCCGCCCGACGTGGCGGCCACGCCTCCCGGAGACCTCTGGATGCCGGTGATCGAGAGGATGATCAGCAACCGCCTGATCGTCGAGGAAGCGCGACGGCTTGGCATCCAGGAGACCGCCCAATTTCTCGTCGAACTGGCGCGCCTCGAAGACAACCTGCTGCAGCGTCTCTATGCCGAGTCACTCGTCCAACAGGCCGTCACGCAAGAGACCGTGGCGGAGGCGTACGACGCATGGGCCGCCAGTCTGACGGCTAACGGACTTCCCCTGGAGGTCCATGCCAGTCACGTCCTCGTTGCCACCTCCGGCGAGGCACAGGAGATCACGCTCAAGGCCCGTGAGGGCGAGGACTTTGCGGACCTGGCGCGAAGCCACTCGATTGGTCCGACGGGTCCGCAAGGCGGCGATCTTGGCTGGTTCAGGGCGGGCATGATGGTTGCCGAATTCGAGGAAGCTGCCTGGGCGCTCGCGCCGGGCGACATCTCCGATCCGGTCAAGACGAGGTTCGGATGGCATGTCATCAAGGTCCACGACAGGCGGACCATGGAGGTGCCCCCGCTCCATGACGTGGAAGCGACGCTCCGCCAGGAACTCGCCCGCCAGGCCATTGCCGACGACCTGGAGCGCCTCCGGTCGGCGGCCGCCATCGAGATCCTGACAACAGAACCGCCGGACGACTTCGGGAGGGTTGAATGAGCGACCAGACGGACATCTCGCCCTTCGCTCCGGAACGGTTCCCGGTCATGCACCGGGTGCCGGGCGTGCGCCTCGGGGCCGACCGCTGCGGCATCAAGCAGGCGGACACAAAGCTCGACCTCATGGTGGCCGCGTTCGACCGGCCCACTGCCGTCGCCGGTGTCTTCACGAAGTCGAGTACGGCCGGCGCCCCGGTCCAGTGGTGCCGCAGGCATCTCGCCCGCGGCACAGCCAGGGGGTTGGTCGTCAATTCCGGCAACGCCAACGTCTTTACCGGAAAGGCGGGACGGGACGCCGTGGAAGCGATGGCCGGACGGACGGCAGAACTCATCGGCGCAGAGCCTCACGAGATCTTCGTTGCCTCCACCGGGGTGATCGGCGAAACGCTGCCCGTTTCCGCCGTCGTCACGGCCCTTCCCGGAATCACGGCCTCGCTCGACGCCAACGCCTGGCACGACGCCGCCCAGGCGATCATGACCACCGACACCTTTCCCAAGGGTTCCTCAGTCATCACCTCGATTGACGGTACGCCGGTGACGATCACAGGAATGGCCAAGGGTTCCGGCATGATTGCGCCCGACATGGCGACGATGCTGGCCTACGTCTTCACGGATGCATCGCTTCCGGCGGCCGTTCTCCAGCCCCTGCTCGCCTCGGCGGCCGACCGCTCCTTCAACGCCATCACCGTCGATAGCGACACCTCGACCAGCGACACCCTGCAGCTCTTCGCCACGGGCCATGCCCGACACGCGGCCATCACCGACCGGCGGGATCCGCGCCTCAAGGCCTTCCGCGAGGCGCTCGACGCCCTCTGCCTCGATCTGGCGCACCAGGTCGTCAAGGACGGCGAAGGGGCGAGCAAGTTCGTCGAGATCCGCATCGCCGGCGCCAAGTCGGCCAGGGCGGCGCGAAGAATTGGCCTCTCGATCGCCAACTCGCCGCTGGTCAAGACCGCCATCGCGGGAGGCGACGCCAACTGGGGCCGCATCGTCATGGCGGTGGGCAAGTCCGGAGAACCCATCGCCGAAACCGACCTCGACATCCATGTCGGAGGCCACGCCGTCGCCCTCGACGGCGCCCCGCCACCGGGCTACGACGAGACCCCCGTCGCCCGCCACATGGCCGGACGGGAGGTCCTGATCGAGGTCGCGGTCGGCCAGGGACACGGCAGGGCCACGGTCTGGACCTGCGATTTCACGCGCCGCTACATCGAGATCAACGCCGACTACCGCAGCTGAAGCAAGGTGTTTTCCGCCACGAACGGCAGGGACGACTCCATCGTTGCCGGAGTGTGCACAACGCACCCCAAGGCACCGCCAGAAGGCATGACGACATCGCAGCCCGAACTCGCCCGATCCTCATTCGTTGGAGACGAGGGAAGAACAGCCCTGTATACCTGCACAACAATTCGCTTGGCAGCAACAGGGCCGCTGTCACTCACGTTGGGGGACGATTGCCCTGCAGGAGGGCGTCTCTCAACTCGACCTGATACACCTTCAAGACGTTCACCGCCTCTGTGCCATGCTGATACGCTGTGGCTTTCACTATGCGTTGAAAGTCGGCGTCAGTGTCAAAAAGGCCGTCAACATACGAGACGCACATTTCGAAGACTTCGAACTCTTCCTTCCTGGCGACGTTGGCCTGCAAGTTAGGCGCATGAGCGCGCGCCCACTTGTTCACAGAACCCGTTGAAGAGATCTCCCGTCCAAAGTCGGTGAGCTGAATAGGACTGTGCGCCTCCACTGTATCCCGCAGACCCGGGCGCTCCAAAATTCTCTTGATGTCTGCCCGCACCTCGTCAAGGCCGTCTTGAATCATGCCGGTGAGAGTGTCGAGCCTTGTATCCACGCGACTAGTCCATCGCGTGAACCGAATTATGGCATAACCAATGGTAACTGTTAGCCCAACAACCACCCACCAAGGCGTGGAGGTGGCCCATTCAGGCAGCATCGTCTCTGACCCCATCTCTAGTGCTGCTCCCCGCCAACAGCGTGCACTGCTCAGTATGTTGCGCCGCTGCATGCAACATGCAAGCCCTTTTATGCCACAGCTTTTCGTCCGTCACCGGCCTTCCTTCGCGTTACAACGACGTAACGATGAAGGAGGGGTAGAGCGGTGAAAGCTCCGGGAAAGTGGCTCCCAACCGGGCTCACGCTGGTCCAACTGTTCCGCAAGTTCCCCGATGGCGAGGCCGCGTGCAAGTGCTTCAAGGCCGGGCGATGGCCGGAAGGACTTGCAGGCCGCACCGCCTATACTATGGATCCCATGACGATGCACTGCTGCCGGTTTCATCCGAAGCACAAGATGTTCTCGCTGAAGGCCGGTACTGTCATGCAAAGCTCTCCGCTGGGATACCAAGTGTGGGCCATCGCCATCTACCAGATGACCACCAGCCTCAAATCGGTATCGTCGATCAAGCTGCACCATGATCTGGGCATCACGCAGCAGTTAGCATGGTTCCTCACCTATCGGCTGCGTGAGGCCGACATGACAATCGAGGGTGCATGCACGGTTCCTGTCGATGCTGTCGATGCCCACTTCCGTGGCAAACGCAAGAATGCGGAACTTACTCATGGACTTTCTCCTCGTTCGGTGGTGGAGCCCCGGCGGGATGCCACGTTGTCACAGACATCCACAAGAGTGAGAGCCCCCCTGTTCACCTGGCGCAGGGGTAACCCGCGCCGGACCTGAGGGTGATGTGTTCAGATACAATCGCCCTTCGGAACATCTCCATCCAATCTCATGAAGCGGATCAACCCCGGTTCCGAATGGCGGAGTCTCTATCTGGACTTCATGCGGCCGCGAGAAGTGAAGCGAGCTCTCCCAAGCCAATCGCTTCGACGCCGTCGCCTTTGGGGTATCGTTCGATGCCGGGGTAGACGACGAAAGAGCGGTCCGGCTGGAGGTCTTCGCGCGCGTGATGGAATCCCCTGTCGAGCCGGGGCGCGAGGCTGCGCTTGATTTCAATTGCCCACAACGCTCCGCCTGGCATCTGGAGCACCAGGTCGACTTCGGCACCGGCTGTCGTTCGGTAGAAGGATGATTGAACGCGCCCCGGAGCGACGCCGAGGAGGCTCTCCAGCACGAACCCTTCCCAGCTTCCGCCGGCGACCGGATGACCGAGCACCGCATCCCTGTCATCGAGCCCCAGCAGGGTGTGAACGAGGCCGCTGTCGCGCACGTAGACCTTCGGGGATTTCACCAGGCGCTTGGAAACATTGGCGTGGAATGGCGGCTGACGGCGCACCAGCAGAAGGTCGACAAGCAGATCGAGATAGCGGGCGACCGTCTTGCCATCGACGACCAGGCTTCGAGCGATCTGAGCCGCGTTGAGGATTCCACCCTGCAGGTGGGCCAGCATGGTCCAGAAACCGCGCAACGTTTCCGCCGGTATGCGCGGCCCCAGCTGGGGAACATCGCGTTCCAGGTACGTACGAATGAAGGCCTCGCGCCAGACTGCGCTCGCCTCATCGCTCCTGGCGAGAAAACTGTCCGGGAATCCGCCCCGGACCCAGAGTCTCTCGTATGCGTCGTCCCCGACTTCGAGAACATTGAAGGGACCCAGTTCGACATGGGCTATCCGGCCGGCAAGGGACTCTCCTGACTGTCTCATGAGATCGATCGATGCCGGGCCGAGGAGCAGAAACCGGCCGTGGCGGCGTCCCTTGTCTATGAGAACGCGAAGGGTCTGGAACAGTTCCGGTGCCCGCTGCACCTCGTCAATGATGACCAGGCCCTGTTCGTGTCCGGAAAGGTAATGGGCGGCATCGGTCAACTTCTCGCGGTCGGATGTGTCCTCGAGGTCGAGATAGAGACCTGCCCGTTCCTGCGAGATGAGTCCGGCCAGGGTGGTCTTGCCTGCCTGACGCGGGCCCAGGACGGCTACAGCCGGGAATTGATCCAGCCGGGCGCGAACGGTTTCTAGTGCTTGACGAGGTATCATCCCTTGCATTTGTGGAATGCAGCACCACAAATGCAAGGTTGTTGTTGGGAAAGAGTGTCTGTCCTCGAAGGCCAGACAGGACCGGCAGACATCGAGTGCACGGGCATCGACGGTGGAGGAGAGGATTCCATTCTCCGGGACGTCACCTTGACGGCAGGCTGTCGTGACACCCGCCGGAGACATGGTCATGTCCGCACCTTGTGTCACCGCCGGGGCGGTTCCAGCATGATGAAGGGGTGACGTTCGGGAGGTGCTGCCCCTGCCCGGAGCGACCTTCGGCAGGCTGATCAACGTTGATGACGCCGAGACATTCTTGGTGGCGGATGCGGGCTAGCCATCCAGTTCACTCCAGATGTTTCGCACCGAATCCTTGATCATCAATGCCTCTTCCCATCGGTCAGACAGTTCCTCGCCGTCAGGACCAGATATCGCATACTCCTTTGGCCCCAACTCGCACAGGAAGTTGAGGGTATCGTCAGGGCCCGACCGCTTCCGCCACGATTCGAATCCCCGTCTCCACCAGGCCTGAAACAGTTCAAACCACTCGCGATGATGCGGGAAGGAGATCTGGATCTGCACCTGTTCACGCGATGCGACCCGACCCTGGAAACTCTCTGAGCGGTCGAGAACCTGCTGAATCTGGCCATGAACGATGTCATCTATTGGCCAGGAGAACTCGCGGCCAACAACGAAATGTGACAAGTCGGCGCACAACCGCATCCGGGGCACGGCATCCATCAACTGGAGCGTGTAGAGCATATCCGTTGTGATGCAGTCCCTGTGTGTCTCGATCGTGACATCGACGCCGGCTCGCTCGCAGTCGTCCAGCCAGCGATTGATGTACTCTGCGCCCTCCGCGACGGTGAAAGGGTAAACCTGGCCGATGATGTTGAGAT
>JAJEHK010000266.1 GCA_022823765.1 Alphaproteobacteria bacterium
CAAGTCCCTGTGCTATCAGCTTCCGGCGCTCGCGGCCTATCACAGGACCGGCGCACTCACCGTCGTCATCTCGCCGCTCGTTGCGCTCATGGCCGATCAGGTTGCCAGCCTGAGACGCCAGGACATTTCGTCCTGTGTCACGGTCAACGGTCTTCTATCGCTTCCCGAACGTCATGATGCGCTCGACCGGGTTCGCCTTGGCGATGCGTCCATGCTTCTCATCTCGCCGGAGCAACTGAGAAACCCCTCGGTCCGGTCGATCCTGGAGCAGCGGGAGGTCGGTTACTGGGTCATCGACGAGGCGCATTGCGTCTCCAAGTGGGGCCATGATTTTCGCCCGGACTACCGATACATCGCTCGCTTTATTCGTGAGTACTCCGCCGACACCGACACCGCCCCGCTGATCTGCCTGACGGCGACAGCCAAGCCCGGCGTCATCGACGACATCTGCGGGCATTTTCGGGAGAACCTCGGCATCGATCTCCAAAGGATCGATGGTGGCGCACAGCGCGACAATCTCTCATTCGACGTCATTCCGACGGACAAGACCGGGAAGCTGGGCGACATCGTATCAGTTCTCGAGGACGCACTGCCCGGTGATGGCACGTCCGGGGCGATCATCTACTGCGCCACCCGCAGCGAGACCGAAAGGGTTGCCGATTTCCTGAAGGAGAAGGGGTACGCCGCCGCCCATTACCATGCCGGGCTGAAGCCCGAAGCCAAGCTGGAGACCCAGCAACAATTCACCAACGGCGATCTCCGCATCATCGTGGCAACCAACGCATTCGGCATGGGCATCGACAAGCCCAACATCCGTCTTGTCATTCATGCCGACATCCCGGGCTCTCTGGAAAACTACGTCCAGGAAGCCGGGCGCGCGGGCCGCGACGGCGAGCCCGCCCGCTGCGTCCTGCTCTACTGCAATGACGACATCGAGAAGCAGTTCAGGCTCTCGGCGCGCGGGCGTCTCGACAAGAAAGAGATTTCGACGATCCTGAAGTCTCTGCGGCGTCTCGCACGACGATCCAGGCGGGAGGGCGAAGTCGTCGCCACACCCGGCGAGATCGTCAAGGAGGACATCGATAGAGATTTCGGAAGGGACAGGGATACCGACGATACTCGGGTGAAGATTGCCGTCTCGTGGCTGGAAGAAGCGGCCCTCCTGAAGCGTGACGAGAACTTTGTTCGTGTGTTCCCATCATCGCTGAAGATCCGCACGATGGACGAGGCCCAGGAGCGGATAGACGCCTCCGGTGCGACTACGGACTACCGGTCGAAGCTCCTCCGGCTGGTGCGCAGTCTGCTCGATTCTCCGCCCGACCGCGGCATCTCGACCGACGAACTCTGCGGCGAGTCAGGTTTCACGCCGACCCGCCTGCGCAAGGCACTCAACTTTCTCGAAGAACTGGGGATCGCATCGAACGACACGGCCATCACCGTCTTCATTCATCTCGGCGTCGAGGATTCATCCCGCAATCGCCTCGTCGACGCGTCCGGACTGGAAAGCGAGCTGCTCGATCGGATGCGGGAGTTCGCACCCGACCTGAAAGTCGGCGAGGTGTCCACCCTCAGCCTCAGGCTCGCTTCTAAGCTGCTGCGCGACGCCGGTCACGCGACGGTTCGGCCCGATATCGTCGAGAAGCTCATTCGGGGAATCGCTCGAGACGGCCGGGAGGACGCGGAGGGCGTCGGCAGCTTTCAGGTGCGCAAGATCGATCGCCAGCACCTCTCACTCCGCCTGCAGCGCCCCTGGGACAAGCTCACATTGACCTCCCGACTCCGCCGCAGGGCCGCAGACGTGTTGCTCGCCGCGCTCGCCGACACCGCACCTGACAAGGCTCGTGGCAAGGACATTCAGGTCCCAACAACGCTGGGCGCGCTGATCTCGGCACTCGGAAGCGACCTTGAGCTCTCACAGGAGATCAGCGACCCTTCGGGCCTGCTCGACCACGCATTGCTTTGGCTCCACGAGCAGGGTGTGGTCACGCTCGGTAGGGGACTCACGATCTTCCGCCCCGCGATCACCGTCCGCCTCGATCCGGACAACCGGAAGTTCACCGAGACCGATTTCCAGCCGCTCAACATCCACTATGACGAGCAGACTCTCCAGACCCACATCATGGCGGCCTACGCGGAACGCGGTCTCGATTCCATGTCCCATGCATGTCGCCTGATGGAAGATTACTTCGCACATGACCGGCAGGAGTTCATCGACAAGTGGCTGCCCCGCAGCGCGACGGCGCTCCGGCGCCAGACCACCCCAGAATCCTGGGGCGCGATCGTCGAATCCCTTGCGAACGCCCGGCAGACCCGGATCGTCGTCGACGATCGTGAGCAGACAAGTGTTCTCGTGCTTGCCGGCCCCGGATCGGGAAAGACGCGGGTCCTGGTGCACCGAATCGCATACCTGATCCGGGTCCGCCGGCAGGATCCGCGAGGCATCCTCGCCCTCGTCTACAACCGCCACGCAGCAACCGAGATACGGCGTCGGCTCGTCGATCTTCTTGGCGACGATGCCCGCGGCGTGACGGTCTCCACCTGTCACGGTCTGGCGATGCGCCTGGTCGGTGCGAGCTTCGCCGATCAGGCCGGCGACATCTCGCAAGGGGACTTTGACAGGATACTCCGGCAGGCGGTTTCGCTTTTGCGAGGCGACGGCCTTTCGCGTGACGAGGCCGAGGCACAGCGTGATACGATAATTGAGGGCTATCGCTGGATCCTGGTTGATGAGTATCAGGACATCGGACCGGACGAGTATGAACTGATCGCTGCCATTGCCGGGCGGTCGGTCGAGGACGAAGACAGCCGGCTCAGTCTCTTTGCCGTCGGCGACGACGACCAGAACATCTATGCCTTCAAGGGCGCGTCCGTCACATTCATCCGGCGCTTCGAGAGTGACTATTCGGCGCGCCCGGTTCACCTCGTCGAGAACTACCGGTCGACTGCCAACATCGTTGATGCCGCAAACATGCTCATCGCACCGGCCAGGGACCGCATGAAGGCCGGTCACGACATTGTCGTGAACCAGAGCCGACAGAAGGACCGTCCAGGAGGCGCTCTTGAACGGCTCGACCCCGTGGGGCGCGGTCGGGTGCAGATCCTGCGAGGGCCCAACGACGAAGCGGTCCAGGCCGTCCTGGCGGTGAATGAACTGGAGCGCCTGTCCCGGCAGATCCCCGGCTGGCACTGGACGAAGGCAGCGGTAATCGCCCGCCATTGGCGTCTGCTGGGACCGGTGCGGAGCTATTGCGAAGCGCATGGCATCCCCGTCCAGGCCGGATCCGACGATCCGCCCAGCGTGTGGCGTCTGCGCGAAACCCAGAGCCTTGTAGATTGGCTCAAGCGACACTCGAGCTCAGTCATCCACGCCGCCGACATGGCGAGATGGGTGGAGCGTCAACCCACTGGCCCATGGTGGTCCGTACTGCGAGAGGGCGTCGACGACCTGCTCCATGAACTCGGTGACCGCGAGGCCGACTGCAGGGATGTCATCGAGTGGTTTGCCGAATGGGGCCGCGATGCCCGCAAGCGTCAGACCGGCCTGCTGCTCCTGTCGGCACATCGGGCGAAGGGTCTCGAGTTCGACGATGTGGTCATTCTGGACGGTGGCTGGGGGCGGAATTCGAACGGCGATGACATTGACGCCGAACGGCGGCTCTACTACGTCGCGATGACCCGCGCCCGGCGCAGCCTGGCGGTCGTTTCGATGGGAAGTCGTCATCCCTTCATCGGCAACCTGGGCGGACCGGCAGTGACCCATCGCACTCCGCACGTGAACGGCGACGACGTGGCGGACTGCAGGAAGATCTACAAGACACTTAACCTGTCGGAGGTCGTCCTGGACTTTGCGGGACAGATGGCCAACGGTCATCCGACGCTCCGGGCACACGACAACCTCGCTGCCGGCGACCCGATCAGCCTGAGACAAGACGGCAACCGAGTGCTGATGATCGACCGGCATGGCATTGCTGTTGGCCGCCTCGCCCGGAAGTACGAACCACCGAAGGGCGCCACCTTTGTTGAAGGCAGCGTCCACGCAATCACCGTGCGTTATCGGTCCGACTCAGCGGAGAGTTTCCAACCGCGACTCCGTCAGGAAAGATGGAACGTCGTGCT
>JAJEHK010000216.1 GCA_022823765.1 Alphaproteobacteria bacterium
ACGAGAACCAGCTGCATGCCGCCGTGGTCGAACTGGTGGCCCTCGACGATGCCGAGATCAAGTACTCGACCGTGCAGAACTGGTATCCCGGTGACGCGGAGGGCCAGGGCGGCATCTACAACTTCGTCACCAAGCGGGGTCTGTGCGAGAAGCGCGCCAGGATCTCGTGGACCCAGGTGGAAACCGGGTCCGCCATCACCTGGAAGTATCCCAGCTGCGTCCTCAAGGGCGACGACAGCGTCGGTGAGTTCTACTCCGTCGCCATCACCAACAATCGCCAGCAGGCCGACACCGGAACGAAGATGCTCCATGTTGGCAAGAACACCAGGAGCAGGGTCATCGCCAAGGGTGTCTCCGCCGGTCACTCGCAGAGCACCTACCGCGGACGCATTCGCGTCAACCCCATGGCCCACGGCGCCAGGAACTACACACAGTGCGATTCGCTGCTGATCGGAGACGAGTGCGCCGCCCACACCGTTCCCTATATCGAGGCGCGCAACCAGAGCGCCCAGGTCGAGCACGAGGCCACGACATCGAAGGTGTCCGAGGACCAGATCTTCTACTGCCGCCAGCGCGGCATACCGGAAGAGGAAGCCCTCACCCTGATCATCAACGGCTTCTGCCGCGAGGTGCTCCAGGAACTGCCGATGGAATTCGCCGTGGAAGCCCAGAAGCTTGTCGGCATCAGCCTCGAAGGCAGCGTGGGATGACGATGGACAAGGATGCCGCCATGACCCTGCTTTCCATCAAGGACCTCCGCGTTGCCGTGGACGGCAAGGAGATCCTCAAGGGAATCAACCTCTCCGTCGACATGGGCGAGGTCCATGCCATCATGGGCCCCAACTGATCTGGCAAGTCGACGCTTTCCCACGTCCTCGCCGGTCGCGACGGCTACGAGGTGACCGAGGGCCAGGTTCTCTACAAGGGAGAGGATCTCCTGGAGATGGAGCCCGAAGAGAGGGCCCAGTCGGGGCTCTTCCTCGCCTTCCAGTATCCGGTGGAGATTCCCGGCGTGCCGACCGTCAGCTTTCTCAAGCACGCCATGAACTCCGTGCGCAAGGCAAAGGGAGAGAGTCCACTCGACGCCTTCGAGTTCAAGAAGATCATGGACGCCCGCCTGGCGGACCTCAGGATTGACAACTCCATGGTGCGCCGGCCGCTCAACGCCGGGTTCTCCGGCGGCGAGAAAAAGCGCATGGAGATTCTCCAGATGGCGTTGCTGGAACCGGAGCTCACCATCCTCGATGAGACCGATTCCGGTCTCGACATCGATGCCCTCAAGGTGGTGGCCGACGGCGTCAACGCCATGCGCTCGCCCGATCGCGCCACGCTGGTCATCACCCATTACCAGCGCCTCCTGAACCACATCATCCCTGATCGCGTGCACGTCCTTGCCGGAGGCCGGATCGTCAGGAGCGGAGATCCGTCGCTCGCCCTCAAACTCGAGGAGAGCGGATACGGCGACCTGGTGACGGCGGCCTGACCATGACCGGTGAACCGACAGGCCTGCTCCATACCGGGGATGCGGCGAGTCTTCCTGGCGCCGGCAACACGTGGATCGATTCCCTGCGCCAGGCCGGCGCCCGGAGATTCACCGGCCTGGGCCTGCCCACGCGCAAGGTCGAGGACTGGAAGTACACCGACTTGAGGGCGCTCTCCGGATCGGCCTGGGACCATCCCGCGGCGCTGGCGGATCCGGTGGAGACCGGAGAGGACGCGTCGGCGGTTCTCGTCAACGGATGCTGGACGAGGGGCGATCGCCCGTTGCCGGACGGTGTCGAACTGGTCTCCCTTGCCCGTGCCATTGAGGACGAAGACGACGTTGTGAGAAGCCATCTCGGCAGCGTCGCAAGCCTCGCGCGCAAGCACTTCGTCGCTCTCAACACCGCCTGGCTCGCCGACGGACTGGTCCTGAAGGTCGCCGATGGCGTCAGGGTCGACGAGCCGCTTCACGTCACCCTTGCCGGGGCTCCCGGCGCCCAGCGCCTGGCATGGCATCCGCGCAACCTCATCGTGCTGGGGCGCGAGGCATCGCTCACCCTCGTCGTCCGTCACCTCGGCACCGGCGACTACCTCGCCAACCTCGTCGAGGAAGTCGTGCTGGAGCGCGGGTCCCGCTTGCGTCACTACCGGGTGCAGGACGATTCGCCCGACGCCGTCAGTGTCTCGACCACGGAAGTGAAGGTCGCCGGCGATGCGTCTTATGAGAGCTTCGTGCTGGCCACGGGAGCCGGAGTGGGACGCAACCAGATCGCCGTCGAACTCGGTGAACCCGGCGCTTCGGTCCGCCTGGACGGAGCCTGCCTGGGCCGCCATCGCCAGCAGCTCGACACCACCACGGTCATCGATCATGCGGCGGCGCACTGCACCAGCCGCGAGGCCTACCGCTACATCCTCGACGACAGTGCGAAGGGGGTCTTCCAGGGACGGGTCACCGTGCGAAAGCATGCAGGGGGCACCGACAGCCACCAGTCCAGCAAGACCCTGCTCTTGTCCGGCAGGGCCGGGGTTGACGCCAAGCCGGAACTCGAAATCTATGCCGACGACGTCCGTTGCGGTCACGGGGCAACGGTCGGCGAGATCGATCAGGACGCGCTCTTCTACCTGCGCAGCAGGGGCATCCCCCTCGACGAGGCCCGCGATCTCCTCATCGGCGCCTTCATCGAGGGCGCCCTGGAGACCATCGGGTCACCGGTGGCGCAGGAGCTCTTGCTTGATCACGCCATGGCCTGGAGGACGCGGGCATGACGATGACCGCTGCCCTCGCCACAAACGACGTCGCCTTCGACACCTCGCTGGTGCGTGCGGACTTTCCCATACTCTCGCGCCAGGTGCGCGGGCGCCCGCTTGTCTATCTCGACAGCGCCGCCAGCGCCCAGAAGCCGCGTCAGGTGATCGACGCCGAACGCCGCCTCTACGAGGAGGAGTACGCGAATGTCCATCGCGGCGTGCACTGGCTCTCCCAGTCCGCGACCGAGAGGTTCGAGGAGGCGCGGGATGCGGTCCGCCGCTTCATCAACGCCGCTGAAGAACGGGAAGTGGTGTTCGTGCGCGGCGGCACCGAGGGCATCAACCTGGTGGCGCAGTCCTGGGGCCGGACGAACCTCGAGGAAGGCGACAGGATCCTGATCTCGACCCTTGAGCACCACGCGAACATCGTGCCGTGGCACCTTCTGGCAGCCGAGAGAGGGCTCGTGGTCGAGGCTATCCCCATCTTCGACGACGGCCAGATCGACATGGACGCCTATCGCCGCCTGCTCGACCGCCCGGTGAAGCTGGTGGCTCTCACTCAGATGTCCAACGCGCTCGGCGTCATCACGCCCGCCGCCGAGATGATCCGCATGGCCCACGACGCCGGCGCCAGGGTCATGCTCGACAGCTGCCAGGCGATCAGCCACGGCGCGGTGGATGTCCAGGCGCTCGATTGCGACTTCATGGTGTTCTCCGGCCACAAGATCTACGGCCCCACGGGCATCGGCGTCCTCTACGGCAAGGCTGAGCTTCTCGAGTCGATGCCGCCCTGGCAGGGCGGCGGCGAGATGATCGCCAGGGTTACCCTGGAACGCTCGACCTTCAAGGGCATCCCCCACCGCTTCGAGGCAGGCACCCCGGCGATCGCCCAGGCCGTCGGACTGAAGGCCGCCATCGACTATGTCACCGCTCTCGGCATGGAGAGGATCGCCGAGCACGAGGCCATGCTGCATGCCCTGGCCGTGGAACGTCTCTCGACCATCGAGGGTCTCACCATGTTCGGCTCCCATCCCGCCAGGGCGGCCATCGTCTCCTTCAACCTGGACGGCATCCACCCCCACGATGTCGGCACCATCGTCGATCACGAGGGTGTGGCGGTGCGCGTGGGTCACCACTGCGCCCAGCCCCTGATGGACCGTTTCGATGTCGCCGCCACGGTCCGCGCCTCGTTCGCCCTCTACAACACCGCCGACGAGGTCGACGCCCTGGTGGCGTCACTGGAAGAGGTCAGGAGATTGTTTTCGTGATGGACGACCTGCGCGAACTCTACCAGGAAGTGATCCTCGATCACGGCAGGCACCCGAGGAACTGCCGTCGGGTGGACGATCACAGCCACGCGGCGGAGGGCGACAACCCGATGTGCGGCGATCGCCTGTCGGTCTATCTCAAGATCGACGAGGCCGGAACCATCCAGGATGCGGCCTTCGAGGGACGTGGCTGCGCGATTTCCATCGCCTCGGCCTCGATCATGACGGAAATGCTTCCGGGCCTGAGCGAGGCCGATGCGCGCCGCCTCTTCGACAGCTTTCACCTGCTCGTCACGGGCCAGGACATCAACGAAAGCGATGCGGACCTCGACAAGCTGGTCGTCATGTCGGGCGTGCGCAACTATCCCGTGCGGATCAAGTGCGCGACCCTCGCCTGGCACGCCATGACGGCCGCCATGGACGGCCAGGCCACGGCAACGACGGAGTAGACCATGCAATCCGACAAGCCAGAGGGAATGGCCTCCACCAGCCCCCACGAGAGCTGGACACCGGAAACGGAGGTCGATCCCCACAGCATTCCCCAGGCGGAGGGCGAGCCGCTGATCGGCGACATCGTCGATTCGATTCGCACGGTCTATGATCCGGAGATTCCGGTGAACATCTACGATCTGGGTCTCGTCTATGCTATCGATTCAAAGCCTGACGGCTCGGTGCGCATCGAGATGACGCTCACCACCCCGGGTTGTCCGGTGGCGGAAGACATTCCCGTGTGGATACGCGATGCCGTCTCGAAGGTGGAGGGCGCCAAGGATGTCGCGGTCGACATCGTCTGGGATCCTCCCTGGGATCCGTCGATGATGTCGGACTACGCAAGGATCGAACTGGGCTTCTACTGAGCCCCGATCAGGACTGGAGAGGAAGCAGCCATGTTCGCAATACCCGGCAAGGATCTCATGACCCTGACCGATCGCGCCGCCGAGCGCGTCAAGGCGCTGATGCGCCTCAACGAGAAGGCGGTCGGGCTCAAGGTCGGAATCAAGATGGCTGGATGCAGCGGCTTTTCCTACACGATGGACTATGCCGAGGAAGAGACCGGCAAGGAGGACAAGATCGAATCGAAGGGTGTCAGGCTCTTCATCGATCCTGCCGCCTCGATGTTCCTGCTCGGGACCGAGCTCGACTGGCACGAGGACCAGCTGGAGAGCCGCTTCGTCTTCTACAATCCGAACGTGAAGGGCATGTGCGGTTGCGGTGAATCGTTCACCGTCTGAACACCTCGTCTGCTGAGTTTTCCGTCGTGCGCCGTTGCCGCCTTGCCATCCTGGCGATCGCTCTTGCTCTGATCGTCCCGGCACAGGCTGACACCGCACCTTTGGGCGAGACCGACATCGCCCATTACCGATCGGCCTTCTACCACGCCAAGAAGAACCAGTGGCGCGACGCCGAGATCTGGGCTTCCAGGGCCTCGGATCCGGTGCTGGTCGACGTCATCGCCTGAATGCGGA
>JAJEHK010000149.1 GCA_022823765.1 Alphaproteobacteria bacterium
GCCGATCCCTCCGCCACCCTGCAGCTCGTCGACCGTGGCGAAGACGCGACCCGAAGGATCTCACGTACTCGCTACACGCCGATCTCGAAGCGCCGCAACAAACCTGACGCCATCGCCTATCTCATCAAGCACTACCCCCAGTTGTCTCCCCGGCAGATCGAGAGGCTCATCGGCACCACCAGGAAGACCATCGAGAGAATCCGGGAAGGCACCCACCGCAATTCGAGCATGATCGAGATGAAGGATCCG
This sequence comes from Alphaproteobacteria bacterium, assembly GCA_022823765.1. Classification (GTDB taxonomy): domain Bacteria; phylum Pseudomonadota; class Alphaproteobacteria; order SP197; family SP197; genus SP197. The sequence continues at coordinate 250 of JAJEHK010000149.1, forward strand.
GTGCTTGCCGGGCTGTGCACCGCGGCGGAACTCAACGACGCCATCGAGAAAGCCGATGCCAAGCAGGCGCGCGAGAAGGCAATGGCGGATCAGGGCGCTCCCTGACCCGCGAACTGGAAGCGACCGTCGACAGGACCAGGACGCCGCTGCGTGACGCATCGCGGCTCTGCTTCCGCGAAGGGGGCAGTATTCCAGGCGTCGTATTCCGGTACCGTGCGCTGAGGCCCGGAAACCGTTAGCCGGTGGGGTCGGGACGGCGGTGACGCATCAGGAACGGAGTCTGGGCGACGGCGAAGAGCACCGTCAGGCCGAGAATGCCGAACACCTTGAAGAACACCCAGGTCTCTTCATCCTGGGTGCGCCAGACGAGTTCGTTGAGACCGGCCATTGCCGTGAAGAAGAACGCGAACCTGATGGAAAGAGTGCGCCAGGCTTCATCGATCAGATCAAAGGCGCCCCCCATGACAAACTTCAGCGGTGAGCGTCCCATGACGACGCCGCCGGCGAGAAGCGCGGCAAACAACAGTTGGACGATCGTCGGTTTCATCTTGATGAAGGTCGCGTCCTGGAGTGCCAGAGTGAGGCCGCCGAAGACGCAGACCAGGACGGCCGTCACCACCGCCATCTTCGGCACGTGGCGCGCCACCAGGTATCCCAGGGTAACGGCGCCGAGGGTTGCCAGCACCAGTACTCCCGTCGCCACCATCAGGTCCGCCAGCAGGTAGGCGGCAAGAAACAGGGCAAGCGGCCCGTAGTCTGTTGCCGGTGTCAGCCACCCCGGCTTGTGTCCTCGATCCATTGCCCGCACTCTTCGACCGGTTTCCCGACCACCATGGCAGGGAGAGGCCATGCTCCACAATGGTATCGACACGCATTTCGAACACCTGCGCAAGGAAATCCTGAGCTTTATCGCCAGCCAGAACGACCAGGCGATAGCACGGCCGCTTTGCATTCTCTCCCGGCAACTCTCCGCCGCACGCCTGCCAGACCGGATCCAGGAAGCGCGGCGGCTGCCAGGCTGCCGCCATCTCGATGCGGCGCTCTCCATGGCCAGGGACGGTCCCATGGCCAGCCTCGCCAGCGCCTTCGCCGCACTGGAACCTTCGCTACGCTGGATCCGCAGCGAGCACTATCGCGAGAGCCTTGGCGACGATTACATGAACAACTATTGCTACACCAACATTCTGGGCTTCGAGGCCCTCATTCCCCACGATCGAGTCGTCGCCGCCTTCTTCGTGATCGGCCCCGGACAACACTATCCGCGTCACCATCACGAAGCCGAGGAAATCTACTATCCCTTCGGCGGCGATACGTTGTGGGGGCAGGACGATGCCCCACCTCGACCGCGCCCGCCCGGGAAACCGGTTCACAATACTCCCTGGCTTCCCCACGAGATGATCACCCGCTCCACACCGCTCTTCACATTCTGCCTCTGGGTATCACCGGGGCCGATTCAACTTGCCCAACTCACCGGTTGAAGGAACCCACCATGGATCATGCGACGCTCAGGACCGCCGATGTGTCCCTCCACTGGGTCCGAGCGGGAGCCGGGCCGGACATTGTCTGGTGTCCGGGCGGAGACCAGACCGGTGAGGAATGGGAGGAACAGTTCAGCTTCTTTCCCGACTACCGCTGCACAAGTTTCGATCCGCGTGGCGCCGGGCGCACCGTCAGCCACCGCCCGCCACCCTGGACGATCGCCACGTACGCCGACGATGTCGCGGCCCTCATCAGGGAAGTCTGCAATCCCCCGGTTGTGATCGTCGGCCTTTCCATGGGTGCGCTCATCGTCCAGGAGATGCTGCTGGCCTGGCCGGAACTCGTACGACTGGGGATCGCCATGGGAACATCGGGCGCCAAGGGCGGCTTCATAGAGGAATGGGAGGATGCGGAGATCAAGTTTCGGGAAGCGGGTCACCGGCTGCCTCCTAACTTCGCCCTCGCCCATTACGCCTTGCTGATGTACCCCTCCGAGGTTCTGGGCGACAACGACATGTGGGAGAGGTGCAAGCCGGTGGTGGCCGCCGCCTACGCCGAGCGCGATGGCGACATGCTCGCCGCCCAGTGGCAGGCCTGTCTCGACTATTCGGCCATGGACCGGCTCCCCGGCTGTACGCGGCCGCTCCACGTGGTCGCCTTCGAGCAGGACATGCAGACGCCCCCCGCCCGCGGCCGCCTGGTGGCCGAGGCGGCGGCCGATGGCCACTTTCACCTTCTCAAGGGCATGGGCCACTGTTCACTCTTCCGGCACAGGCCCGAAACCGTGGCTGGAAAGATTCGCGAGATCATCACCAGCTGAGAACCTGCCATTCGTCATCCGGGCACTTGACATGGCCGCCTTGGCGGGAGTGATGATGTGCCGTCCGTTCGGGGATCGCATTCGTGCCGGTTCGTCTCGTTCGAATGCTGAACATCGAGGGCATCCCCCATGCCTTCGAACTGGCCCTGATACAGGGTCTCATGATCCTGGCCCTGGCCATACCGATCACCGTCTTTCCGCTACGGGCATTCGAACTGCTTGGCGACACGCAGCAGGTGAGTGTGCTCTTCACGGCCGTTGGAATCATGGGCCTGGGTGGAGCGCTCGCGCTGCCCTACATGCTGGCGCGCATGGGACGCTACCGTCTCATCATGCTCGGCTTCGCCAGCGTGCTGGTGTCCGCCCTTCTCTTTCCGATGTCGAGTGGACTGGCCTTCTTCCTCGCCGTGGTTCTCTACACCTGGGGGTTCTTTGCCGCCGACATCATCATCAACATGGTCATCATCGAACGGGTGGGACGGCGGAGTTTCGTGCGCTTCGAGGCGGTACGCATGGCTGTGCTGGGACTTGCCTTCGCCCTGGGACCGTGGGCCGGTGTCCAGCTTTCGTCGCTTGTCGGGCTGTGGGCACCCTTCGCGGTGATGGCGCTCATGGCGCTGTCGACGGGTGCCTGGATCCTGTGGCGGCGCTATGTGACTCCTTCGACGAGAACGGTCCGCGGCCATTCGAACCCACTGCGTTTCATTCCCCGTTTCACCAGACAGCCCCGCCTGCGTCTCGCCTACGTGCTGGCCCTGGTGCGTTCGGCCTGGTGGTCGGTGTTCTTCATCTACACCCCGATCTACTGCGTCAACAACGGCTTCACCGACGCGGATGCCGGTCTCATCATTTCCGTCGGCAGTCTCTTTGTCATGCTGGCCCCGTTGTGGGGGCGATTGGGAGCCTCGCTCGGCATGCGCCGGTATCTCATCATCGGCTATCTCGCCACCGCCATCGTCTCTGTCGCGGCGACGCTGCTCGCAGTCCTGCCCGATGTCGTCATCGGCCTGATCCTGGCTGCGTGCCTTTGCGCCTCATGGATCGATGCTGTCGGCAACGCTCCGTTCGTGCGTGCGGTCCACCCGCACGAACGGGCGGAAATGATGTCCCTCTACACGACCTACAGGGAATTCGGGCGTATCGTCCCCCAGAGCGTCTTCGCCATCGTGCTCCTGGTCCTTCCGCTGTCGACGGTCTTCGCCTGGGTCGGCCTCGGCATGGCGGCGGGGGCCTGGTACGCCCGCTACATCCCAAAACGGTACTGAACTGCCTCAGGCCGCGTAGTCCGGCTCCCCGGCATCAAGCACATCGCGCATGGCGCGAAAGAACCTGTCAGAACGCGGTCGTTCACGAGCGTCACGGCCAATCGCCGCCGCAATGTCAGGCGGAATCCCCTCAAGCGCATGCCCGTCGCCCGTAGCGAGGATCTGGTACATGCACGCTCGTTCGAGCTGGTAGAGATCGATGTAGGCCTGACCCACTGTCTTCCCCGCCACCATGGCGCCATGGTTGCGCATCATGAGAACACGCCTGCCATCCATGGCCTCGGCCATGCGGCGGCCTTCTTCGGCAGCAACGAGAAGCCCGTCATAGCTGTCGTAGTAGGCGACATCGTCGCAGAACTGAGCCGCCTGCTGCGATGACGACGTGTCGAGCCGAACATCCTTTCGCATGGAAAGCGCCGTGATGTAGGGCGCGTGGACGTGCATCAGGCATTGCGCTTCGGTTATCGCCTGGTGCACCGGCATGTGAATGATGAATCCGGCGACAGACGGGACCGGACCGCCCTCGCGGACGGGTTCGCCATCCTCGTCGACGGCCGCAAGGTTGCTCGCGTTCACCATGCTCCAGTGGGTGTAGCCGGGCGTGATCAACATCACACCGGGTTCATCGGGAGACATGACCGACAGGTGGTTCCATGCTCCCTCGTTGAGGCCGTCACGCACCGCAAGACGATGAGCAGCCGCGAGATCGCACCGCACTTCCCGTTCTGCCGCATTTCTCATCACCGGCTCCCCGCTGTCACCCGTGCGATCAATCTCCCCCGGCACCCCGGTGGCCGTCAACCGGCAGAGTGCCTGACTCAGTCCCACAGGCCGTAATGGAAGGGGAGCACGACGGAAGCGATCGCCCACACGAAAAGGACCATGGGCAAGCCGGCGCGGACAAAGTCCATGAACCTGTATCCCGCAGGCCCCATCACCAGGAGATTGGTGGGAAAGCCCATCGGCGTGGCGAACGCGCAGTTGGCGGCGAAGACCACTGCGACGGCGAAGGGTTCGACGGGAGCGCCGACGTCCACTGCCAACGACACGGCGATTGGTGTGAAGAGGACGGCAACCGCCTTGGCGCCCACCAGATTGGAGAACACCGCAACGAGCAGGAAGAAGGCGGACAGGACGACCTGTGGCGGCGCATCAGCAAGGAGACTGGCGAGCAGGCCCGACAGAATTTCTGCGCCGCCGGTTTCCTGCAGTGCCTTGCCCAGGGCCAGGGCGGCGGCAATCATGAGAACCAGGTCGGCACCGATAGAACGACCTGCCTGACGCAGGGTCATGACACCAATAGCCAGCATGGCGACCGCCCCCGCAAGGGCGCTGATGACAATCGGCACGATATCGAGCGCCGCCACACCGATGACGATGGAAAAGATGACAAGCGCCCGCCACGCCTCGGGCGCTGATGGAATGTCGCTTGCCGACCACTCGATCGGCAGGATGCCCGGACGCCCCCTCAGGCCTGTCTTGGCCTCGGCGGTCCCCTGGATCAGAAGAACGTCCCCTGCGGAAAGCGGCAGATCGGTAATAGGCCGTCGTATGCGTGCGGTCCGGCGCTGCACACCGACCACCACACAGTTGTAGCGATAGCGAAATCCGATCTGTTCCAGCGTGCGGCCGATGAGTTCCGAACCCGGCGTGATCATGATCTCGCTCAGCATCTGGCGGCCACGCAGCCAGGGTGGCCTGCCGTGGGATTCGTCCTCACGCGGAATCCAGGCATCGCCCAGCGATGGGTGCAGGAGGTCCATCTGGCCGCGAACCGCTTCGGTGAGCGAGGCGCGTGTCGCACTGACGATGAGAATGTCGCCGTGACGCAACGCCGCGTCGTCATCGAAGGGCGGCAGCAGACTGGCCTCGCCGCGCCGGATGGCATGAACCGTCACTTCGCCAAGATCGGGGAAGAAGCCACCTCTTGGTTTCAGACCGTGGAGTGGGCGGTCCGTCACGACGTCGATCTGGGCAAGAAACTGGCGGTCCGACGGCAAGGCGGAATCACCGGTGGTGTCGCGTCCGGGGAGCAGGCGCCGCACCACCACAAGGGCAAAGAGAAGGCCCGGGACGGCAATCGCGAGACCGGGCACCGTGAAATCGAAGAAACCGAAACCCTGCTGCCCGAGGTCATGCAGCATGCCATCGACCAGGAGGTTGGTGCTCGAGCCCACCAGTGTCGTCATGCCACCGAGGATGGCCGCGTAGCTCAGGATCATCAGAACGCGGCTCGGCGGCGTGCCGGCGCGGCTGGCGAAGGCCTGCAGGATGGGAATGAAGATCACGACGACGGGCGTGTTGTTGAGGACCCCGCTGATCAACAGCACGGTCACGAGAGAAAAGACCAGTGCCACATTGGGACGCCCGCCGGCAGCGCCCAACATGACCCTGGCGAGACGGTCAAGGGCGCCGGTCTGGGCCAGACCCTGGCCGATGACGATGAGGCCGACCAGGGCGAGCAGGGCCGGGTTGGCGAACCCGGCCAGCAAGGCGTCTGGGCCCAGCCTGTTGCGGCCATCCGCTCCGGTCTCGGGGAACACCAGAAACGCCAGCATCAACACGCACAGGATGGTGAGCGAGGCCAGTTCCATCGACGCGCGTGGTGCCGCATAGAGCACCAGTGCCAGAATGATCGACGCAAAGGCGATGAATGCTCCGGGATCCGCCAGCATCACGTCACACGCTGTGGCCGGCCCGGATCGTCATCCCGGCCCTACCATGACATCACCCGGATCCGGCGTGGTGACAACGCTACCGTCTCCTGCGCGGCGGGCATGGCCGCTCTCCGATCCTCGCGCCGGACCAATCTCACCCCTGCCCCGCATGGCGTCAACATCCGCCAGGGCGACAATGACGGACACGGGGATGTCAGCTACACTGCCTGTCGAGCGGATGGCCCGGGGAATGCCCTCGACCGTGCGCCGTGCGAAGGACCTCCGATACCAGGGAGATTGTGTTGTCCGAGGTGCGATTCATCATGACGAGTCTCTTTGTCATCATCACCGTGGTGCTGGCAATTCTCTACACGTCCCTTTCTATCGGCGATCTCTGGGCCATGATCGATGCCAACAGTCTTGTCGGACTGCAGGCACTGATCGAGAAGGACATCGACCCTGACCTGTGGCTGGAGGTCGGCCTGCCGGTGCTGGGATGTCCTTTGTGGATCATCACGGCTCTTGTCAGTGCAGTGCTCCTGCTGGTGCGCCGGCGCCGCAGGTCACGGTACCTGACGTGATCCCGGGTTAGGTAGCGCAGGAGCGGACCGAAGGAAGAGGACAATCATAATTCACTCTTCATCATTTTCTCGCCGGTCGTTTCTGGCAGGCCTCGGGGCAACGGTGGTGCTGCCTTCCAGCGCCCTCGGTGCTTCCGGGAACCCGGATGTCGTGGTCGTGGGGGCCGGGTCAGCCGGCCTTGCCGCGGCCCGCACCCTGCTGGATGAGGGACTGTCCATCGTCGTCCTCGAGGCTGCCGGACGAATCGGCGGCCGGGCATGGACGGAAAGCGACACCTTCGGTGTTCCCTTCGATCACGGATGTTCCTGGGTCATGGGGCCGGCGGATCTACCCTATGTCGCCATGGCGCGCGAGTGGGGGTTCACGCTGCACAACCACAACAGCGCCGGAGAATCGGTCTTTGTCGGCGACCGCAAGGCGACCGGTCAGGAAAGCCGGGAGTACGACCGCGCCTGGGAAGCCATCAACAGCGCTCTCAACAAGGCGGGACGCGATGGTCTCGATGTCGCCGCCTCGACGGTGGTTCCGTCCGACATGCAGTTTTCCGGCGTGTCCCAGACATGGATCGGACCCATGGACTTCGCGGTCGATTTTGACGAGTTGTCGACCCTGGATAACTGGAATTTCGGCGATGCCGGCGCCTACTATATGATCCGTGAAGGGTACGGCGCGCTTGTCTCCCGCGATGGATCCGGCCTTCCCGTCAAGCTGAATACACCGGTAACCGCCATCGACTGGAGTGGCGAGGGAGTGGCGGTGGAGACACCATCCGGAACCGTGCGGGCACGGGCCTGCATCGTCACCGTTTCCACAGGTGTACTCGGCTCCGGAGACATCTCCTTTGCTCCCGCTCTTCCGGTCTGGAAACAGGAAGCAATCGACCGGTTGCCGATGGGGCTCCTGATGAAGATCGCCCTCGAGTTCGATGGTGAGCGGTTCGGTCTCGGCGACAACAACTGGCTGACCTACCATGTGGAAAACCTGCTGCCGGCCCGGGCCTGCTATTTCCTCACCTTCCCCTTCAGTTTCGATCTCATGATCGGCTTCACGGGCGGGCGTTTCGGGCGCGAACTGGCGGCCGCAGGGTCCGACGCCGCAGTCGATTTCGCCCTGGGCGAACTGGCCGCGATCTTCGGCAATGACGTGCACAAGCACTTCGTCAGGGGACTGGCGACAGACTGGGACAGCAACCCCTGGACGCGCGGAGCCTATGCCGCAGCGGTCCCCGGCCACCATGGCGCACGGGACGAACTCGCCCGGCCGATCGCCGACAGGGTCTTCTTTGCCGGCGAGGCCACGGCAGCGCCATGGTACCAACTCGCCGGAGGCGCCTGGCTCAACGGCCGATCCGTCGCCCGGGAGGTCGCCGCCACCCTGTCATAGAGCCTCCACTGTCCGAGAGATCCGATGGCTTACCCGTTCGCTTGTTCGAGATTGGCCAGTTGCCAGTCGATGACATCGAGCATGTGCTGGCGGTCCATGACACCGTAGTGACCCGGACAGACGCGCCGGACCGGGAGTTCACGCATGCGCCTCAGGCTGGCGCAGTACGCGACCGGTTCGGGAGGCGGCCAGGCAGGTCCGTGATCGCCGTCATAGAGCATGTCACTGGTGAAGAGTGTGCCGCTTGCTTCATCCCAGATTGCAAGGCCGCCTGGTGAACGCCCCGGGACATGCAGGACATCGAGCACGCGGTCACCCAGATCGAACTGTGATCCGTCCTCGACAAGACGTGTGGGCTCGGCCGGCGTCATGGTGTAGTCGTCCACGTCATAGTGTTCATGCGGCAGCGCCCACAGCGTCGTCCGGTTGAGATAGGTTCCGGCACCCACGCTTTCCCTGGTAGGGGCGCGCAGTTCCGGCGCATCGAGAGGATGACAGGCCCGGTCAGCGAAACTCGCCCAACCGCCGGCATGGTCATAGTAGCAGTTGAGGGCGACGGCGGTGACGGGTTTGCCGGCCACGGCCTCGACGAGCGGGGCGGGCGGCACGATGCCGGTGCCCGTGTCGACCGCAAGGTCACGGTCCCGGCCGCGGACGAGCCAGATGTCACCAACGGCATAGGAATCGATGTGATCCTCCCGGAACCGGATGATCCCGTCCTCGAGAGCCTCGATGGCAAACCAGACTTCGGCTATCGGCAGGGTGTCGTCAGTTTCCATTGTCCGTCTCCACGTTGACCCGGTCGTGTCTGAGGGGATTGTCGGGATCGATGTCGATATCGAGTTCGCGGGCGTAGCGGTGACCGGAATACACCGCCGCGGCGATGATGGCCGGCGCATCGCAGTCACCGATCCGTTTCAGCGATTTCGGTGCGCCGTTGTCTCCTGCCTCAATGCTCCGGCGAATCGCCTGGTAGAGTGCATCATCGGGTGTGCGCGACGTGACAAGAACGATGGCGTCCGCGGCGATGTCGCGTTCCTCGCCGCTCGCTGAGCAGGCCACCCGGGCCTGGCTGCCATCGAAGGAAGCCAGCTCATGGGCCACGATGATGCCGATGCCGGTCTCCATCAGCCGCTTGCGGGCCCGCCAGCGGTCCAGGGTCAATCCACCCCAGGCCGAGACGACATCTTCCGGCGTCACAAGCGTGGTCTCGAGGCCCTGGCCACTCAGTGCCTCGGCCATGACGGTTCCCATGTAGTAGTGGTCGTCATCATAGACGAGCACGCGGCCTTCAGGTAACCGTCCGGCCATGATGTCATCAGGCGTGAAGACTCTCTCTCGGGGCCCGAGGCGGTCGATTCCTGCGCGATTGCTGGCGCCGAAACCGTCGGCCCTCCAGCGCGCGCCCGTCGCCACAGCCACATGGTCCGCCGCCACTTCGAGGACATCCGCTGCGCCCAGCCTGCTTTCAGGGTAGATCTCCACGTTGGCCAGACCGTTCAACTGGGTCACCCGGTAGTCACGCACTCGCCGCCACGCCGAGAGGCCGGGGAGCATGGCTTCCCTCGTCACCCGGCCGCCAAGCTCGCGGGTGGCCTCGGCGAGAACCACGTCATAACCCCGCCTCCCCAAGGAAAGAGCGGCTTCCAGACCGGCCGGTCCCGCCCCGACGACGAGAACGCGTGACACGGAACCACGGCGGGCGATGGACTCCGGATGCCAGCCACGGCGCCACTCCTCGCTCATTGTGGGATTCTGCGTGCAGCTGATGGGGGCGCCACGGGCATCGCCCATGTAACAGATGTTGCAGCCGATACACTCACGGATGTCCTCAGCACGTCCCTCCTCGATCTTCTTCGGCAGGAAGGGATCGGCGATGGAGGGTCTCGCGGCACCGATGAAGTCGACAAGGCCCTTTCTCACCCAGGCCGCCATGGTATCCGGAGAGGTGAAACGTCCCACGGACACGATCGGCTTCGTCGTCAGGGGCCGAATGGCCGAAACGTAGGCCTCGAGGGATCCTTCGCCGACAAACCGTGACAGCCCCATTTCAAGGGAATAGTCGCTGACATTGATGTCCCAGAGGTCCGGTAGTTCTCCCAGCAGTCCCAGCATGTCCTCGGTTTCGCCCGGAACCGGTGTGCCGTCACCGCCTCCACCTCCGTTCGTCTCGGCCGAGAACCTCACCGCGACAGCCATGGTCGCGCCGACAGCGTCTTTCGTGTCCTCGATGAGTTCGCGCACAAGGCGCACCCGGTTGGCGAGCGATCCACCGTACTCGTCCGAGCGGGTGTTGAGCACCGGCGACAGGAACTGCGACAGCAGGTAGTCGTGGGTGGCATAGACGTAAACGATGTCGAAACCCGCCGTCCTGGCACGCAAAGCCGCATTGCGGTGCCATCGCCTGACCTCGCGGATGTCCTCACGATCCATGGCCCGCGTCTGGAAGGGATCTCCTGTGGCAAGCGGCATGCTGACCACTCCGAGCGGCACTTCTCGGGTCAGGTGATTGGCCATCCTGGCGCCGCCCAGAACCAGTTCCACGCCGGCAAGGGAACCGTGCCCGTGCACCTGGTCGGTCATCAGGGCGTGGGCCCGGATGTCACGGTCATCCCAGAGCGAGGCCATGGGATACGGGGTATCGTCAATCGAAGGATGGGGCGAACAGTATTCGGTGTTGACCACGGCCCAGCCGCCTTCGGCCTTCATGGCGCGCAGTCCGGCAAGGATGTGCGGGCTCTGCCAGCCGCTCCCGGTGCAATGTGGCACCTGGTAGAATCTGTTGCGGGCTGTCACCGGCCCGATGGGCACCGGCTCGAACAGGATATCGTGGCTTGGATTCCTGCCCATCGCGTCAAGCCGCGCAGCCCTGCGCCCCCGGTCGCTCGAAATGATGAGGAAAGACCGTGGCAAGATAGGCGAGGCAGTCCGTTCTCGCGGTTTGCCGGCGGATGTCCCGCGGATACATGAGAAGGTTGAGCCACAGGCCGTCGACCAGGGCCTCGAGGCTGCGGGCAATCCCTTCCGCGTCGACACCCTCGTATTGGCCGCTTGCCTCCAGTTCCCGGCACAGCCGGCAGATCTCGACGTACCGTTCGTCATCAAAGCGATGATGGATCTCGAGATAGGCAGGCCGGTACTTCGCCTGACCCCAAAAGGCAAACCACACCGCCAGCTTCTTTCTGGAACAGACCCGGCGATCGAAGTCAGCCTCCAGGATGGCCTGCAGCTGTTTCGCCGGCTCCTGGCCCGCGTTCAGCATGGCGTCACGCCACAGCGCGTAGTGCTCCCTCGCCAGGTACCCCAGGGTCTCGACATAGAGGTCTTCCTTGGTGCGGAAGTGAAAGTTGACGACACCATGCGAGAGCCTGGCGCCTCTCGTGACCGTTTCCAGGGTGGTGCCCGAGAATCCCCGCCTGGCGATGGACTCGATGGTGGCATCGATCAACTGCTGACGCCGTTCCTGCCGGGCGGCAAGACGGCGATCCGCCGTGCTGATCGAAGCCGGGGATGCGACATCTGGCATATCGCTTTACCGCACTGTGAATGGGACGGGAACCGGGACTACTCGTGTCCCGGCTCCCTGTTGTCAGACGGAAGGTGCGATGTCCGGTCAGAAGCCGGCGATCATCTCACCCCAGTCACGGTTGATCTTGGTCTCGATCTCTTCGGTCTGCGCTCTCAGGAAGACACCCTTGTCCAGGATGTCAGCAGGGTCCCGGGAGAGTCCACGGGCCAACAGATCGGCGTCACTGACGAGAGCGAACGCCGCAGCGCTGGAGTGACCATAGCCGTTCTCCACGATCGTGTGCACCCCGACATCGGGAGCGAGCATCGCGTCGATGAGATCGTGGGCCTTGTCGTAGTGAGGCGCATTGCTGGTCAGCACCGTGCCACAGACCCAGGTGAGCGCGCCCTCCTTGACGTTGGCAAACTTCACCGGAATGCCCTGCCTGGTGAGTTCCAAAGGTGAACTGTTCCAGGTCATGGCCGCCACGAGCTCGCCGGAGGCGAGAGCCTGTTCCACCGTCGTCATGTCACTCTGGCGGAACCGCAGCAGGTCACGCTGCTGCCTCAGGATATCGAGCACCTTCGCCAGGGCTTCATCGGTCAGGTTGTCGGTATCGACGCCAGCGTAGATGGCAGCACACCACCAGGCATCTTCGGCCGCATCGATGATCGAAAGCCTGCCGGCATAACGCTCGTCCCACAGCAGCCCCCAGGACTCCTCTTCGCCCTGCCAGTCGACGATGTCCGTGCGGTAGGTGATCGACGTCTGACCCCACTCGACGGGAGAGAAGTACTGCTCTCCCTCGTGCTGGGCGTCCTTGATGTTGTAGAGCGCCGGAATCACGTCCTTCCAGTTGGAAAGCCTGGACGTGTCGATGGGCTGGAGAATGCCCGCGTGCCGCCAGCGGGGCACATTGTTGCTGCATGGATGAATGACATCCACGACGAAGCCTGCTCTCACCTTGGTGAAGCCCTCCTCGGCGTCGCCATAGACCGGAGTGTCCGGTTCCACGCCATGTTTTTCGACATAACTTGGCCAGTAAATCGGATCGTCATAACCGGCCCACGTGAAATAGATCGCCTCTCCCTCCTGGGCACGGGCCGCCGTCACCGGCATTACCGTCGACACCAGTCCGACCGCGGCCATCGCCTGGCTGAGTTCGCGACGGCTCAACTCCCCGTTCTCAAGTCGCTTGATGGTATCCCTGATATCCATGGATGTGATCCTCCAGATTGTCACCCGCCCGGAGCCTGGTGGCTACGGGTTTCATGCGAGTCCGCGCCATCTGGCTGTGGACCCGAGGAGCATCCTTCAATTTTTCTGACTGGTCAATCAGACTCTAGACCGGCGCGACGACAAGGCGCTGTGGCAAGGATGCGTGTAGACTGTCACGGAGCAACGGGAGTCACAGTCATGCGCATCGTCGACGCCCTGCCATCGAAGGTGGAGGTACGGGAAGAGGGTGTGTGGATTCCCCTCATGCGCGGTGTTCGCCTGGCGGCGCGCATCTGGTTGCCCGAGGACGCGGAACACAATCCGGTGCCCGCACTTCTCGAGTATCTTCCCTATCGCAAGCGCGACATGACGCGGCCGGGAGACGAGCCGAAACATGCATGGTTCGCCGGCCACGGCTATGCGAGCCTGCGCGTCGACCTTGCCGGCGCCGGCGACAGTTTCGGAGTCATGCGCGACGAGTACACAGAGCAGGAACTCAATGACGGCAAGGAGGTGATCGCGTGGATCGCCAGGCAGTCCTGGTGCACCGGCAATGTGGGCATGTTCGGCATCTCGTGGGGCGGTTTCAACTCGCTTCAGGTAGCTGCCTTGCAGCCTCCGGAACTCAAGGCCATCGTCACTTCGTGCTCCACCGACGACCGCTACAGCGACGACATGCACTACATGGGTGGCTGTCTTCTCAACGACAACCTGGACTGGGGAACCACGTTCTTCGGCATCCTGCCACTCCCCGGCGATCCGCTGGTCATGGGAGAGGACTGGCGGGCGAACTGGCAGGCGAGGCTGGAAGACGTCCCCTGCCCCGTCGAAACGTGGATGCGCCACCAGACGCGCGATTCCTACTGGCGTCACGGATCGGTGTGCGAGGATTATGGCGCGATTCGCTGTCCGGTCTTCGCCGTCGGCGGCTGGCTCGACGGCTACTCCAATGCCGTCTTTCGCCTGCTTGCCGGGCTCGAGGTGCCGCGTCTCGGACTCGTCGGCCCCCATGCCCACCAGTGGGGCCATATGGAGAACGCTCCCGGCCCCCACTTCGGCTTTCTCCAGGAGATGCTGCGCTGGTGGGATCACTGGCTCAAGCACGAGGAGACCGGAATCATGGAAGAGCCGATGTTGCGGATCTTCCTGCAGGACGGGGTGCCGCCGAGGCCCTGGTACCGTGACTGTCCGGGTCACTGGATCGGCGAGGTCACGTGGCCCTCGGAACGGATCCACAACGGTCGCTACCACCTGAACCCGGACGGTCTCGGCAGGGAAGCTGGCCGCAAGGAGGCCCGATCCGCCGTCACGCCCCAGACGCTGGGTCTTGCCGGCGGCGAATGGTGTCCCTACGGCACCGGCGGTGACGGACCTGAGTTCCCTGGCGATCAGCGCCAGGACGACGGTGCATCGATCACCTTCGAGACCGAACCGCTCGAGACGGACATCGACATTCTCGGCCCACCGGTGGTGGAACTCGAACTCGAGGTCGACAGGCCGGTCGCCTACATCATCGCCCGCCTCAACGACGTCCATCCCGACGGCGCGGTGTCAAGGGTGTCCTTCGGTGTTCTCAACCTGACCCACCGCCACGGGCACGACGCGCCCGAAGCCATGCCCACCGGCAGCAGGACGGCGGTACGGTTGACGCTCAATGACTGCGCCTACCGATTTCGCAAGGGGCACCGGATTCGCATGGCGCTCTCCACCACGTACTGGCCGATGCTGTTTCCGGCTCCCGAACCGGTGCTGCTGACGGTTCATACCGGAACCAGCGTGCTCGATCTCCCGGTGAGACCGGCCGCAGGTGGTCCCCGGGTCGGCGATTTCTCGGAACCCGAACAGGCGCCGGAAATGGCAAGGACGCAAATCGCCGCTCCGCCATCGCGCAACGTCGTCACGATCGATCAACAGTCCGGACGCCTCGATGTGACGTCAAACAGGGGCAGTGGCACCTACCGTATCGAGGACCATGGTCTCGAGTTCGCAAGGGACACCTTCGAACGCATGAGCATCACGCCGGACGACCCGCTCTCCGCCGAGAGCGAGGTCATCGTCACCACCCACATGAAACGAGGCGACTTCGAGGTGGACGTGCGCGCCCGCACCCATCTCAGGGCATCACGAGAACAGTTCCATCTCACCGCCGACCTCGACGTCCGGGAGGGCCGTGACCGGATCCTGACACGCCGTTGGTCGGTGCCCATCGACCGTGATCTGGTGTGACGCGCCGGGCGGACTCTACCTTCTGGCGGCCTTCGCCTCGGCGATGGCACCGAGAAACTCAACCATGGTGTGGGCGCCGAGATAGGACGTCACGCCAGTGCCGACATCGAGTCTGGGATTGACCTCGACGAAGTCAAAGCCGATGACCTCCATGTGGCGTGCGGTGGCGCGCAGGATGTCCCTCAGTTCGGCATAAAGCATGCCGTTGGGCTCAGCCGAGACGCAACCTGGCACCAGCGACATGTCGAGGACATCGACATCGATGGAGACATACATCTTCTCGCCAGCCGGGAAGGTCGCATGCACGAAACCCTCGGGCCCGAGCCGGCGCACCTCGTCCATGGTCACGATATGGCTGCCCTCGGCGCGCGCATCGATGAATTCCTGCACAGCACTCCTGAGGCTGCGGATGCCAATCTGCGTCAGCGACAGCACATGGGACATGGGCTTGATGTGGCGGAAGGCATGGCCGTTGGTGAACCTCAGGTCATGTACGAAAGGCTGATAGTCCATGTGGGCGTCAAAGTGCATGACGTGCATGGGCTCACCGAACGCCCGAACCACCGGATAGGTGACCGAGTGATCGCCGCCGATGATGACCGGCATGGCGCCACGCTCGAGAATTCCGGCGACGTCGGCGGTGATGTTGTCGAAGGTCTTCTCGACATTGGTCTCCAGGATGTCGCTGTCGCCGACATCGACGATGCGCCGGTTCGCCGTTTCCTCGACCAGGTAGGACTTGTCGGTGAGAATGTCGTAGTAGCCCTCGGACCCGAACCGAAGGGAATGCTCGCGGATCGAGCGGGGCGCGAATCGTGAACCGCCCATGAACGGGGATCCCTCGTCGGTCGGCGTGCCAAGGATGGCGTAGTCAGCATCAAGTGTGGCGATGTCGTCGCAGTAGTCCTGGCGCAGGAATGTGGCGATTCCGCCGTAGGGCGCATTGTAACGGCCTGGCGGCCCCTGCATGTTGATCTGCATGATGTGTGATCCCAGCTAGAATCGTCCAAGAACCAGAAGCGTTATGGCGGGTTCTCCCGTTGCCGCAAGCCTGTCCCAGGTCGCCTTCATCTTCAACAGCGCTCCTGCAGCACACATCCGCTCGGAGGCGTCAGCCAGGCCGCCTTCAGGCGCCACGGCAAGGGATATCACGCCTCCTGCCCTCAGAAGTCTGACGAGACCCTCAAGCGCATCAGGAGAGGCATCGCCATCGCTGAAGGCCTGCGCGACGACGACAGCGTCGTAGCTGCGATCCGGCAGCTCAGCTGGTGACGTGGTGCTGAAAAGCCGGCGATAGGCCCTCGTCGCGCGCGCTTGCGCGAGCATGTGGCCTGAAGCATCCGTGCCGTCGATGACCCGGTATCCAAGACCGGCGAGAACCGCGCCTGCGGTCCCGGCGCCACAACCCCAGTCCAGAATCTCCGCCTGCCGATCGTCCAGGTGGCAGGCAAGGTTGTCGCAGCAGCCCGCAACGCCATCACGCATCGGCTCCCTCCATCAGTTGGGCCGACGGAAAGACCAGGAAGGCTCCCGCCTCCCTCAGCCACGTGGAGCCGGCGGTCCAATCGGTGGGCGGCCATGCATGCTCCAGACACCTTGTCGATGCGATCGTGACCCTCGGCAGGGGCCATCCCGTTTCCACCATATCGGCGGCCAGTGTCATGGACTCGCGCGCATTGTCAGAGAAACGATCAACGCCTTGGCGGCTGCAAGCGCCATGGTGTGGTGGCGCGGCGGTGCTCCCAGGGTCAGCATCGACTGGTGATCGTTGTAGATGGCGGCAAGTCCGTAGGCAACGGTCACGATGGCATCCTGATCCGCATCGGGAAACGAAGTACGCAGCACATCCTCCAGGGCATCGACGAAGCCCTGGAGCCACTTCTCGAGGCGGGCGGCAATCGCCGGATTGCGGCGAGCGGCGGAGTAGACCGATTCGAGGACCGGCAACGCGTCGTCCGGCGCATCCTGGAATAGATAGTCCGGCAAGCTCCCGGCACCCGGGTTGGCGATGAACCAGGCGCGCATTTCGTCGTTTTGTCGCTGCAGGCGGACTTCCAGGCGATCGAGGAACGCCGCAACCAGATCGTCACGGTTGCCGATGTAGTGACGGATGATCGAGCGCCTGACACCGGCCTCAGCGGCCACCTCCTCCAGTGAAGCGGCGCCCAGCCCCGAACGTGCCACGCACCGCGAGAATGCATCGAGGATCTGTTCCGATCGTTCGGCACTGAGGTCAGGACGCGCCATGAATGTCACCCCGGATTGCGAGCGCCATGTCAGAGAGGTTGATTGTCAGACTTGACAATCTATACTGATCCATCAGAATTGTCATCCGAGAACATCCGAGAGAGGGCTGGTTCCATGCGCTTCCGCCACAACGCCATACTGGCTCACGTCCTGACCCTTGCCATCCTGGCCTGCCCCTTCGCTATGGCAACGGCGGATGCCGCCAACAGCAGCCACGATGAGTGGAGCGGCCAAATGGCCCATGTCTACGGCACCCGCGTGGTCGATCTCGACGGCAACGTTCACCGCATAGGGACCGACGCCGGTGTCCAGCCGGTAGTCCTCCTGTTCATGAATGCCTTCTGTCCGGTGTCCAACCGCTACGCTCCCGAACTCGATGACCTTGCCGCGTTTGCCGATGCGCATGGCGCCTCCTTCTACGGGGTCATGTCGGGACCCTATCTGACGGTGGGCGAAGCCAGGAACTTCGTGGCTGATCACGGTTTCGACTTTCCCGTCATCTTCGATCCCTCCGGCGATCTCGCCTTGCGCCTCAACCCCGTCGTCACCCCGGAAGCCTTTGTCATCGATACCGGTGACGATGTCATCTACCGCGGCCGCATCGATGATCGTTTCGAAGCGATCGGCGTGCTGCGCAACCAGATCACCAGCCACGACCTCAAGGATGCCATCGCGATGGCGGGAGCGGATGACGATCCGCTGCCCCGTTCCACGACGCCGGTTGGCTGTGTGTTCGAGGGCTGGGAAGCGGACCGCCTGCCGGAAACCGTGACATACAATCGGGACATCGCTCCCCTGCTCGCAGCCAACTGCACGGAGTGCCACAGGGACGGCAGCATCGCCCCCTTCCCGCTCGATACATTTGTCGATGCCAGGCGCCGGGCCCGCATGCTGGCCTTCGTGACCCGCGAACAAATCATGCCGCCCTGGCGTGCCGTCGAGGGATTCGGTGCCTTCCGCGACGAGCGGCACCTTTCCGACCGCCAAGTCGCCCTCTTCACGGCATGGGCCGAAGCCGGCGCTCCTCCGGGGGAGGATGTGGAGGCGCTGCCGGAAACGGTGTGGCCGGATCCCGAGTGGCGCACCGGCGAACCGGACCTGGTTCTCGCCATGGAAGAAACCTTTGCCATTCCCGCGACCGGTCCCGACATTTACCGCTACTTCGTCATCCCGTTCGAACTCCTTGAGGAGCGCGCCGTCAGCGCCATCGAATTCCAGCCCGGCGACGAGAGTGTCGTTCATCATGCCAACCTCTTTGTCGACTACTCCGGCGCTGCGCGGCGCGCGGACGCCAGGGACGACGAACCCGGCTTTTCCGTCTTCGGGACGGGGAGCTTCTTCGACTACAGCGGCGAACAGGAAACCTGGGGCATCGGGGGCTGGACACCCGGGGTCGACCCCTATGTCCTGCCCGACAAGCATGCCATGTGGCTGCCCGCCGGCGCCGGCGACGTCGTGTTCGAGATCCACTATCACCTCAACGGCAAGGCCACGCAGGACCGCAGCAGGATCGGCATCACGTTCACCGACGAACCCGTCTCCCACTGGGTTGACGGCCTCGTGATCGGTACCCAGAAGCTCGCGATTCCTCCAGAATCCTTCACCTACTGGCGCCATGTGCGGATGGAGGTTCCGGCGCCGTTGACCCTTGTCGACATCATGCCGCACATGCACTACCTGGGCGCCGAAGCCAAGGCGATCGCGACCCTCCCGGACGGCACGCAGATACCGCTGGTGCATGTCGAGGAATGGGATCTCAGGTGGCAGAACATCTACTTCTTCCGCGAACCGGTCCGCTTGCCCGCCGGCAGCACGATCGACGGATGGTTGCGGTTCGACAACACGTCTTCCAATCCCTACAACCCCACGCTGCCACCGAAGACCGTGACCTGGGGATGGGGATCGGACGAAGAGATGATGGAGTTCTGGATCAGCTTCGTTCTCGACGACTGGCGCGATCGCGACCGCGTGATCAACGCTTCCTGGAGGACCTGGTCGGAGAATCCCCGGTGGGATGGCCCGGTACCGGACCTGGCTGACCTCAACCTGCCCTGAGACCACGCCGGAAGCGCTGGCAACGGAGACGGCCGAATCATCTTCGCGATCGACCATAGACAAGGGATTCAAGGCGACTCTGGCCGAGGCCAGCGCGCATCATCCTCCCCCTGCCAGTGTGTCGAGCGCAGGAACCGGGGTCAGGTCCAGGTGGGCGGTGCCTCCCGCAGATCAAGACGGTCGCGCATCACGCCGGAGACGAGGTACCAGGTGAGACCGAACTGGCGCAGGCCATGGTGGGGACCGAGGTCGAGCGGTTCCACAGGCATGTCGGTCTCCTCGCCAAGCACGAGGCGTGTCAGCTGGGTGCCGAACATCGAACTCATGGCGACGCCTCGTCCGTTGAAACCCAGTCCGGCGTGGACGTTCCGGGCGAGCCGGAAGAGCCGCGGCGTGTGATCGGGCGTCACGGCCACCCGGCCGCCCCAGCGGTGGGTCCATGCGACGCCATCGAGCGTCGGGAAGATCGCCGTGGCCATCTTGTGGAGATGTGCGATCGATCCCGGTTCCTCACCGTTCGTGAAGTTGCCGCGACCGCCCATGACGAAGCGGTTGTCGCGGTCGAGTCGGAAGTAGTGCAGCGCACGCCGGGTCTCCGCAACCGCATGTCGACCGGGCAGGATGGCTGCACGGCGTCTTTCGTCCAGGGGCTCGGTGGCGGCGATGAAACTGGTGACGGGCACCACGGAGCGCTTGAGCCCGGACCACAACCGGTCGGTGTAGCCGTTCGTGCAAAGCAGCAAGTGTTCAGCCTCGACTTCGCCTCCAGTGGCCACGAGGCGCCAGCCGGCGCCATGCGCATGAACACTGTGGACGAGGCTCCGGCCATGAACGATGGCGCCCTTGGCAACGGCCGCCCGCGCCAGGCCGCGGGCAAGGGACAAGGGTTGCACGTGGCCGCCTCGAGGGTCGTGCATGCCAATGTGATAGTAGTCCGTCCCGATGAGTTCCTTCAGGGCGGCGCGTTCCAGACGCTCGACCTTCACACCCAGTTCGCCCCATTCCCGGGACCATGCCTCAAGGAAGGCCTTGCCGTGGCGGCCCAGTCCGGCGCTCACCAATCCGGGGCGTTCGTGGTCACATTCAATGCCATGGCGACCAATCAGGTCAAACACGAGATCCGACGCCTGATCCAGCATGGCAAGCACGGCCGGCGCCCGGTTGGCGCCATACTTTGCTGCAACCTCCGAGGGCAGCATGCGCCAGCCCGGGTTGACCTGGCCACCGTTTCGCCCTGAGGCGCCCCAGCCCGGTTCTCCGGCTTCCATCACGATCACTCTCTTGCCGGCTTCAGTCAGGTGAAGTGCCGCCGACAGTCCGGTAAAGCCGCCTCCGACGATGGCGACATCCGCACCGGTCTCTCCGGCAAGGGGTGGCGTGTCGATGGCAGGCGCGGCACTGTCGGCCCACAGGCTCTCCGGCAACTCCATCACAGATTCCCCCGATGTAGAGGGCAGTCTAGTCTGACCGCCGAATTCGAGACCAGACCGACGAACCTGGAGAAACCATGACCACGCCTCCCAACATCCTCTTTCTCATGATGGATCAGCTCGCTCCCCAGGTGCTCAAACCCTACGGCGGCACGGTGTGCCGGACGCCCAACCTGGAGCGGCTAGCCGGCGAAGGCGTTGTGTTCGAAAGCGCTTACTGCAACTACCCGATCTGCGCACCGGCTCGCTTCAGCCTCATGTCGGGGCGCATGCCGAGCCGCATTGGTGCGTTTGACAATGCAACAGAGTTTCCATCCGAGATCCCGACCTTCGCACACTATCTTCGGGCAATGGGTTATCACACGTGTCTGTCCGGCAAGATGCACTTCATCGGTGCGGATCAACTTCACGGTTTCGAGGACCGGGTAACGACCGACGTCTATCCCGCCGACTTCTCGTGGACCAGCGACTGGTCGCTGGGTCCGACTTTCTGGGAACCGTGGTACCACTCGATGCGAGCCGTGCTCGACGCCGGACCCGGACGGCGCAGCGTCAACACGAGCTACGACGAGGAGGCAACCGTCGCGGCCTGTCGCTGGCTGCACGATCACGCCGATGAGGCCGACGGCCGGCCCTTCTTCCTGGCGGCCAGTTTCATCAGCCCCCACGATCCCTACCTGGCGCCGCCGGCTCACTGGGATCTCTACACGGACGACGAAATCGACGACCCCAGGGTCGGCGACATACCTCTCGAGGAGCGTGACCCCCACAGCCACAGACTGTACTACACGACCGGTCGCCACATGGAGACGATCGGTCCTGCCGACGTCCGCCGGGCGCGCCGCGCCTACTATTCGGTGATGAGCTGGCTCGACGACCGCATCGGGCGGATCCTGGAAACCCTCGAGGCCATCGGCGCACGCGACAATACGGTCGTCGTCGTGACAGCCGATCACGGAGACATGCTTGGTGAGCGCGGTCTGTGGTTCAAGATGAGCTTCTTCGAGTGGTCGGTGCGCGTACCGTTGATCGTGCATGCCCCGGCGCTCTATCGCGCGCGCCGGGTCAGTGAAAACGTATCCCTGCTGGATCTCTTCCCGACCTTCCTGGAATGGGCCGGTGACGGCGAACTGCCGGAGCTGTTCGCACCGATCGACGGCGCCAGCATCGCCGGATTGGCCGCCGGACACGGTGCCGGCTGGCCTGATGTCGTCGGCAGCGAGTACTGCGGCGAGGGAGCCTCCTCACCGTTGCTGATGATTCGCCGCGAACGCTGGAAGTACATTCATTGCGAGGATGATCCGCCCCTGCTCTTCGACATCGAGCAGGATCCCGACGAACTCGTCAACCTTGCCGGGACACCGGAGGTCAGCGCCATCGAGACCGATCTTGCCAGCGAGATCCGCCGCTGGTGGGATCCAGCGGCCCTGAAGAATCGCGTGATCGAGAGTCAGGAGCGAAGGAAGTTCCTGAACGCCGCCCTGTCGGTTGGCCGTCGCACGCCCTGGGACTGGCGACCGGAGCGTGATGCCTCGCGTGAGTACGTGCGTGGCGACACTGACATGCAGGGCATCTACGCCGGAACCTGAGACCGCCGGAAGACAAACATCAGAGCCGCCAACCTAGGCCGCGCCGCTTGCCGTTCCATCAGCATCGCCGCACGACACACAGCCTGTTGCCCGCGGCGTTCCTCTCCCTTGGTTGATCAGGAATTGCCACCGGCGTCCGATGTACAAGTCGGATGCCGTCTGGCCTGCCAACCAGCACGTGGGGTAGGCTCCATCGGCGTCCGAGATAGGGAACGGGGGAAGCCGTGAAGGCAGAGACCGGAACGAACGAATGGCGCCGAAGTCCGCGGCGAGTGCACGTGCACTTCGATGGCATCAGGGTCGCGGACTCCGAGCGCACCATGCTGCTCCGTCAGCACGGCTTCCTGCCGGTCTACTACTTTCCCGAAGACGATGTGCGCACGGACTTCCTCGTTGCCACCGACTACACGACAACATCGCCCTACAAGGGCACCGCGAGTTACTGGCATCTCAACACCGGATCACGTGTCGCGCGTTTTGCCGTTTGGCGCTATCTGCAGCCGAAGGACGGATCGCCCGACACCGGCGGTCACTACGGCTTCGACTGGCACAGCATGGACGCTTGGTGGGAAGAGAACGAACGCATTCATGTGCACGCGCGCGATCCGTTCCTGAGGGCTGATGCTGTATGCAGCACACGCTCCATCAGGGTCGAGATTGCTGGACACACCGTTGCAGAGACCGACCGCGCCGTGCTGCTCTTCGAGACCGGCCTGGTGACCCGCTACTACATTCCCGAAGGGGACGTGCAACCCGGACTGTTCGAACCGAGCGCCACCTACACGCTCTGCCCCTACAAGGGGCGCGCGCGATATCGCCATGTTCGGGTTGACGGCAGGCGCTA
>JAJEHK010000269.1 GCA_022823765.1 Alphaproteobacteria bacterium
GCTCATGGCCATGTCGATAATGAGCACGAGAAACTGCTCTGTCAGGGTCTTCGCCACCCGGTCGATGGATGAGACCCGGTCGGTGAGGTCGCCTGCAAGCCTGTGTTCGAAGAACTCGATGGGCAAACGCAGCAGCTTCGACAGTCCGTGGCTGTAGCCGGTCACCGATATCCGGATGGCGAGTCGCTTGAGAAACCTGTGCTTGAGCACGGTCAGCAGGTAGACGAGCACGCCGCCGCCGACGAGCGCGGCCACCAGGCCGATCCAGGCCCCCTGGTTCAGCATGACATGGTCCACGAAGGCGCCAAGGGTTGCTGGAACAACCAGTGACAGCAGCGTCAGCATGAGTGCGCAGGCCACCACTCCGGCAAGCGAACTCCACAGTCCAGTGAAGATTGTGCCCAGTTGCGCGAACAGGCTCCTGCGTGTGCCTCCGGGAACAAAGTCATCACCTCGCTCAAACCGCAGGGCAACACCGCTGTAGTCGTTGGCAAACTCTTCTGCGGTGACCCTGCGTCGCCCCGTAGCCGGGTCGTTGAGGTAGTAATGGTGCTCGTCGAACCCTTCCAGAACCAGGAAGTGGCTGAACTGCCAGAACAGGATCAGGGGCACCTGCAGCTTCCTGAGTTGATCGGCCCTGAGGCTCAGTCCACGGCACTCAAGACCATACTGCCTCGAGGCCCGCAGGATGCTGGCCGCGCTGCTGCCGTCCCGGCTCACCTCGCACTTTTCCCTGAGTTCGGTCAGCGGGACCCATCGCCCGAAGTGTCCGAGGACACTGCCAAGGCAGGCAGCGCCGCATTCCGAAGCGTGCATCTGCAGGACAACCGGAGTGGCGACTCTTTGCCGCCTGGTGTCCGGTGTCGTCCTGTCGCCGGCCTCCCGGGAGGCGCGCGCCTGCATCTCAGGATGGCCTCATGCCCAACAGGGAGAACGGAGACTGCCTGGCGAGTTCGATGATGAGCCGGCACCTGATGCCGGCGGGAACCGTCGTGGAGAGACCCCGATCAATGGCGACATCAACAAGGTACATGGGAACCGGCACTGCCAGATCCCGCGCAGGAGGCACGGCAGAAACCGACGCAATCTCTCCCTTGAGCGTATGCGCGCTGCCGTCAGCAGCGGTCAGCTTGACAGTGGCCTGCAGGCCGGGACCGACAGGTGTCGCGTGATCATGCCCCGCCCAGACGAGCAGTTGCAGACTGTCACCGTTGGCGGGCTCAGCGACGACTCCGTCCACCGCCCGGTTGTGGGAGACGCTGCCAAGAAAGAGCCATGCGGCAAGCAGTGCCACGACGAGGGCGATGATGCCGACGAGAAGGCGTTCCCGCGGTGTGGAAACGGTCAGCAACCGGTCGAGCTGCTCACGCTCGTCCTTCGCTTCGGCAACAGTATTGTGAAAGGAGTCAAATGGATTGTTGAACACGGCGGGGCACAACCTCCCCATGGAATCAAGACGACAAGGCGCGCCCCAATCGACTTGAACAGGGCATTGGTGGCGCAGGTATGCATGGCCGCCCGGGAAAGGTCAAGGGTGACCGGTCCCGGGTCAGGGCGGTCAGACGATGCCAAGACCCTGGGATATCTGGGCGTAACTGGTGAGAGGGACAGCACACATCCGGTGCCAGTCCTCCCTGGCGATGACCGGCTGGTTCAGCAGGTCGATCATGTCGTCGAACTTGCTGAGCGCGGAGCACCCGACGGACTCGGGTGCGGCGGCCAGGCGGTGTTGTGGCCAGGCATGATCACGGGCATGGCGCCAGAACGGCGTGTCATACAGCGAGCCACAGGAATAGTGCCATCCGACGAAGAGGCCATAACGCAGGATGGTGCTGATGAGGAAGCGATTGACCACCGGAGCATCGCGTTCGAGGTTCTCCGGTGCGCGACTGAGGCGGATGTGGAGAACCATGCCGATCTGCAACTGTGCAGAGACGATCGCCGTTGCCTCGAGGGGTTCCATGAAGGCGGCCGCGTTGCCGATGCGGGCGATTGCCCCGTCATAGATCCGGCGATGAACGAAGTTCGGGAATGGGATGACGGCGCGCGGTTCGAATTCCGTGACGCCGTCGGCTTCCAGGAAATCGTCAAAGTCCGCGTTGACCTCGGCGAGGCTGGAGACGTTGCGATTGAAGATGTACCCGTAGGATGTGTGGACCGTCAGCGGAATCACGAATACCCAGCCGTGCGGACGGGCAACCGCTCGGGTGTAGGTCGGCTGCCGGATTGCCTCCCCGGACTCCTCGCCAATGACGGCCGGTGTGCGACGGATGACTGCCGTGTTGGTCGGAATGAACGGAATGTCGATGTGCTGGTCGGCGTCCAGTTCTCGCGGGAACCCGCGGGCATCGAAGACGAGGTCATAGTGTTCCGCCGCCATGCCGTCGAAGCTCACCTCGGCCCCTCCGTCGGCCCTGGCGATCCCGAGCACCCTGGCGTCGACATGACGCGCCCGTGTGCCTTCCTGCAGCAGGTCCGCCATCACATCAGCAGACAGGTGGTAGGCATAGGACACTTGTTGCGGCGTGAAGTAGTGGGTGAAGTTCCGCTGAAGCCTGCCCCATCCCTCGAAGGCCACGCCATACTTGCGGGTTCCATTCAGGCGCTGCTGGACGGTTTCGTGCGGCAGGTCCGTCAGTTTCTGCAACTCACCGACCAGACTGGGCCAGCTTCCTTCGCCCACTCCGCTGATGGGGATGCTGGAGTCATGGATGTGATGCAGTTCACAGTCGCTGTCCTTCAGCTGGTTCGTCACACTGGCTGCCGCCAGGGATCCTGCGGTTCCCCGTCCAATCACCGCGATTTTGCGCAGGGACGTGCTGCCAGGTCCATTCATCCTGTTGGAGGCATCCACAGATTCCGGTTGCCAGTTCATTAGCCGGGATGCGCCGGACAAACAACACGCTACGATACATCCGCATCCACGCCCGACCCTCATCAGCCAGGGCCGGGCGAATGGTGATGCGACGGAATTCGGCCATGCAGGGGGCATGAACCGTTGAAGCCACCGGCACATGCAGCCACCAATGGCTGGTACAACATTCTTCCCGCGCCGCCCCGGGCGCAACGTGTCAAGGGCACGGTCCGCGTGCCCTGGGCCGTGGTCGGCGCCGGCTTCACCGGACTTGCGGCAGCGCGCACACTTGCCGGTCACCTGCCGGACCAGACGATTGCGCTCGTCGAGGCGGAACGGGTGGGTTTCGGCACGTCGGGGAGAAACTCGGGCTTCGTTCTGGAGTCCCACTTCATGCCGCACCGTCTACCGTTTCCCGATCTGGAACGCGCCATGGCGGCGACTAGGCTGTGCACCGGCGGCAGGGACATCCTGAAGAGCCTGGTGCGGCGGCACCGGATCGCCTGTCACTGGCACGACTGGGGCAAGCTCTGGGTTGCCGGCTCGCGTGCCGGGGAGGAGGGCATTCTCCGCCAGCGCCAGGGCAATGATGCGCTGGGTATCCGCCACGAGGTTCTCGGCCGCGACGATGTCGAGGCGCTCACCGGAACACGCTTCTACAGCGCCGGCCTCAAGGTCGAAGGCACGGCGCTCGTCAACCCGGCGGCCCTGTGCCGGGGCCTTGCCGATACCCTGCCGGCCAACATAGCACTCCATGAGGAGTCTCCCGTGCTGGACCATCAACAAGGCCGACCGCACAGGCTCGTGACGCCGGAGGGCGAGGTTGTCGCAGACGGGGTCATCCTCTGTACGAACGTCTATTCGCCGTCCCTTGGTGTGGCCCGCCGGGCGATGGCGCCGCTTGTTCTCTACGCCAGTCTGACCCGGCCCATGACGCCTGACGAAGCCGAGGCCGCAGGCGGCGACCGCCACGGGTTTGGTCTGGTTCCGGCGGCGAGAGGTGGTTCGACCATCCAGCGCACTCCCGACGGGCGGCTGCTTGTCCGCAACACGCTGGCCTACGGTCCCGCCGCCGCGTCACAGCCGACGAGGCTGGAGTCAGCCCGCTTCCGTCATGCCGATTCAATCCGCAAACGCTGGCCGGCGATCGCGGACATCGACATCGAGCATACCTGGGGAGGGTGTGTCGGCATCACGCGCAACGACGGCCACCTCTTCGGCGCCATCGGCGACGGACTGTGGGCATCGATCGGTTGCAACGGTGCCGGGATATCGCGCGGCACCATGGCCGGAGTCCTTCTCGCCGATCTCGTGGTTGGGCGGGACTCGGAACTGCTGCGCGACCAGCAACGGATCCCCGCGCCCGGCTGGATGCCGCCGGAACCCCTGCGCGGTCTGATCAGCCGGAGCCATCTCCGCCAGCACGCGGCCGACATTGCCGAACGCTGAAGTGCCGATATCGCCCGTGCCCTCGTTTCAGCACGGCACTCGACGTCAGGTGTGTGCTGCGGCGTCGATATCGAAGAGGTCGCCGCGCTCGCGCAGCACCTCGTCGAGCCAGTCGGTACGCATCTCCGGAGTCGAGGCGATGAGCTTGCGCGTGTAGGCCTCTTTCTGCGGCGGCGTGAAGATCTGCTCCGTGGTTCCCTGTTCCACCACCTCGCCCTGGTACATCACTACGGTCCGGTCGGCGATGTTGCGCACGATACCGAGATCGTGGGTGATGAACATGTAGGCAAGACCCTTTTCCTGCTGCAGGCGATCAAGCAGCTTCAGGATGCCCGCGGCCACCACCTGGTCGAGGGCCGAGGTCACCTCGTCGCAGATGATGAGTTCGGGATCGGCGGCAAGCGCCCGGGCGATGCAGACGCGCTGCTTCTGGCCGCCCGACAGCTGGCCCGGGAAGCGGTCCGCGAATTCCCTGTCGAGATCGATTTCCTCGAGCAGGGCAAAGATCCGTTCCTCGCGTTTCTTGCCGGTGAGACCGAAGTAGAAGGTGAGGGGACGACCGATGATTTCCGAGACGCGCTGCCTCGGATTGATGGCGACATCGGGCATCTGGTAGATCATCTGGATCTTGCGCAACTCTTCCTTGTTGCGCTCCCTGAGCGCAAGCGACAGCTTCTGGCCGTCGAATTCGACATGGCCATTGCGCGGCGGCAGGAGCCCCGTCACGGCCCGGGCCAGAGTGGACTTTCCGCTCCCCGATTCTCCAACGATGGCGACGGTCTCGCCCCGTCCAATCTCGACACCGACATTCTTCAGGACGTCGACCTGACCATCATAGGTGGCCGTGACGTCCTTGATGGCGAGCACGGGGTTCTCGGGCATGCCGGTGAAGACCTTGGTGTTGATGTCCTCGGTGCGCGCCGAAATCAGTTCCTTGGTGTAGGGTTCTTCCGGGTCGTGAAGGATCTTGGCAGTGGCCCCCTGCTCGATCAGATCGCCATAACGCAACACCATGATGCGGTCTGCGACCTGTGCCACCACTGCAAGGTCATGGGTGATGTAGAGTGCGGCCGTGTTGTTGTTGCGAATGAGGTCGCGCACCGTGGCCAGCACCTCGATCTGCGTGGTCACGTCGAGAGCCGTGGTGGGTTCGTCGAGGACCAGCAGATCCGGTCCACAGGTCATGGCCATGGCCGACATGACGCGTTGCAGCTGGCCGCCCGATACCTGGTGGGGGTAGCGCTTTCCGATGCGCGCCGGATCGGGAAGATCGAGCCTGGCGTAGAGATCCTCGGCGCGCTTTGTCGCACTGGAGTGCGACATGACACTGTGGCGCACCGCCGCTTCCGTCACCTGGTCATTCAGCCGCTTGGCCGGATTGAAGGCGGCGGCGGCGCTCTGCGCGATGTAGGCCGCCCGCACTCCCCTGATCTGACGCACGTCGTCCTCGTCCTGCTGGCGCAGGTCGGTGCCGGCAAAGAGAATCCGGCCACCGGTGATCAAGCAGCCCGGCCGGGCAAAGCACATGGAGGCGAGACCAATGGTCGACTTGCCGGCGCCTGATTCGCCGATCAGGCCGAGCACCTCACCGCGCTTCAGGTTGACATCGATGTCGTTGACGATGCGGAACGGGCTTCCGTCCGCGCCAAGCGCCTCGACGCGCAGTGCCTGCATTTCCAGCAGGGTTTCGCCAATGCCGGTGCCGGCCGTTTCCTCGTTCACGTGATCATACCTCGAATTCAGAAGCCGCCGACCGGTTTGACCAGGCCAGCACGTAGTCGACCAGGAGGTTGGTTCCCACGGCAAGGATGGCAATGGCGCCGGCCGGATAGAGCGGGGCGACCTTGCCGAACATGATGCCCGTCGAGCTTTCACGCACCATGCCGCCCCAGTCCGCCAGGGGTGGCTGAATCCCGAGGCCAAGGAAACTCAGGGCGGCGATGAAGAGGAAGGCAAAGACAAAGCGCAGACCGAACTCCGCGATCAGCGGCAAGGTGGTGTTGGGCAGGATCTCGCGGGTCATGATCCACCAGAGTCTCTCGCCGCGCAGCCTTGCGGCCTCGACATACTCCATGACTGCCACGTCCATCGCGATGGCGCGCGACAGCCTGAAGACGCGAGTCGAGTCGAGAACGGCGATGACGGCCACGAGAACGACAAGATCGGAGCCGAGAACGGAGATGACCACGAGCGCCATCAGCAGCGTGGGAATGGCCATCAGTGTTTCCACGAAGCGCGACAGGATGCTGTCGAAGATGCCCCCCAGCACCGCTGCTGCAAAACCGGTGACGATCCCCATGAAGAAGGCGAGAACGGTGGCCACGAAGGCAATGGCAATGGTCGTGCGGGCGCCATAGATGATGCGGGACAGCATGTCCCTGCCGATGTGATCGCCTCCCAGCCAGTGCTCGGCCGACACTGGAGCCCAGACATCGGTCACGAGTTCGGTCTCGCCGTAGGGCGCGAGCCAGGGCGCGAAGACCACCACGAAGAGGTTGATCAAGATGATGGCGAGACCGACACGCGCCGTCAGGGGCATGCCGCTCAAGAACTGCTTGACGACCATCATCTTGGTCGGGCGGACCCATTGTGACGTTTCCGATGTGGTGACCATGTCCCGCCTCCTACTTGGGATGCCTGAGACGCGGATTGGCGAGGATCGACGAGATATCCGCAATAAGCGTGAGAAGGATCCAGACTCCGGCGAAGATCATGACGCAGGCCTGGACCACCGGAACGTCCCGTTTCGAGACGGAATCCACCATGTACTGGCCCATGCCCGGATAGGTAAAGACGACTTCCACGACCACCACGCCGACGATGAGATAGGCCATGTTGAGCATGATCACCGTGATGATCGGCGACCACACGTTGGGCAGGGCATGCTGGACGACAATGCGCCAGTAGCGCACACCCTTGAGGTGTGCCATCTCGATGTAGGAACTCGACATGACTGCAATGACCGCGGCACGGGTCATGCGCATCATGTGTGCAAGAGTGACAAGGGTGAGAGTCACGGCAGGAAGCGCCATGGCCTCGAGGCGCATCAGGAGCGTCATCTGGTCACTCACATTGGAGAGACTCGGGAACAACCTGATGTTGACGGCGAGCAGGATGATCAGGACGTAGCCGATGAAGAACTCCGGCACGGAGATCGCCATCAGGCTGCCGACTGATATGCCCCTGTCGAGTGGCGTGTCCTGGCGAATGGCGGAGAGCAGTCCGAGAGACACCGAAAGCGGAATGGCGATGACTGCAGCGAGTGCCGCCAGGAACAGCGTGTTCTCGAGTCGGAAGCCCACCTGCGGTGCGATGGGGCGACGGTTTCCCAGCGACGTGCCGAGGTCGCCCTGGACGAATCCCACCAGCCAGTCCAGGTAGCGCTCATGGGGAGGCCGGTCGAGGCCGAGTTGCGCACGGATCGCTGCGGTGTTCTCTTCGGTGGCTGACTGGCCGAGAATGGCGGTGGCGACATCACCGGGAAGTATCTCCGTGGCGACGAAGATGATGACGGAAACGCCCAGCAGGGTTCCGATGCCGATAGCGAGCCGTCTTGCCACCAGAGTCAGCATACATGCATCCCGTTTCCACCCCGGGCATTCAAGCGAACCCGGCGGGATTTTGCAAATGGCACGCGGATTCGGCAGTCCGCCAGAATTCGCGACGACCGGCGCAAGACGGTTTTCCACGTGATGTCAGGCGTCTGGATCTTTGGATACGGCTCGCTTATCTGGCGGCCCGCCATGGCCTTCCGGACCCGTCGAGTGGCCCGTCTTGCCGGCTGGAAACGGCGATTCTGGCAGGGTTCACACGACCATCGTGGCATGCCCCATGCCCCCGGACGCGTCGTCACACTGATTGCCGCGCCACGGACCTGGTGCGACGGTATGGCCTATCTCGTCGACAGGGACGTGGTGGAGACGGTCTTTCGCAACCTCGACCATCGCGAGAAAAACGGCTATGAGCGTCACGCGGTCAGCCTGACGTTCCGTGACGGGGGCGTCGTCGATGCCATCGTCTACATCGCCGCTGTCGGCAACCACGCCTGGCTCGGTCCGGCCGGCGACGACGAGATGGTGAGGCAGATTTGCCATGCCGCCGGTCCGAGCGGCAGCAATATCGATTATCTCAACGATCTTGCGGCGGCCTTGCGGGATCTGGATATCGATGATCCCCATGTCTTCGGGCTCGAGAGCCTGGCACGAACCTTCATGGCCCGCTGTTCGGACAGCAGCACTCACACGAAGCGGCAGGCCTCGTCAAAGCTGAAGCGGTAGAAGCGCGATCCGAGGATCCCCTCCAGGGCGCCGTATCCGATGTTGCACAGGAAGTTCGACTCCCAGGACGTGCCGGCAAGAAAGGCGGCATCCGCCTTCTTCGCGTCGAATCCCAGCATCGGTCCGGCATCGAGGCCCACGGCACGGATGGCAAGAATGAGGTAGGCGCCCTGCAGCGTGCCCTGGTGGCGCGCGAAGGAACGCGCTGCACCGGGATCATCGGCCCACTGGTCCGCCATCTCCGGATAGATGGGGAAGAGTCTCTCGAATCCGTCGAAGAAGCGGGTGTCGTGGGCAAGCAGTGCGGTGACCGGCGCTGCAATCGTCTTGTCATGATTGCCCGGCGACAGGCATGCTCCCAGTTTCGCCTTCGCCTGTGGTGAACGGATGAAGACGATGCGCGCCGGCAGGGTGTTGGCACTGGTGGCACCGTACTTCATGACATTCCAGATTTCGCGCAACTGGTCGTCACTCACCTCCCGCTTCTGCCATGCGTTGTGGGTGCGGGCCTCGCGGAACAGGAGGTCGAGAGCGTCCTCGTCGAGCCGGGATATCCTCTTGCGGTACGCGGTGATCCGGTC
Source organism: Alphaproteobacteria bacterium (assembly GCA_022823765.1). GTDB lineage: Bacteria > Pseudomonadota > Alphaproteobacteria > SP197 > SP197 > SP197. The sequence continues at coordinate 9,162 of JAJEHK010000269.1, forward strand.
ACGGGCTTGCTGAAGCAGGATGTCCTGGGTCATCCGCACACTCCTCGTTCAATCGCTGTCATCCTGCCACGCAGCTCCCTTGCCGGCACCCGCCATCTTGACGCCACGAAGGAGCGAGGGTCACCTTCATTCCGGTGATCGTCCAACCG
>JAJEHK010000234.1 GCA_022823765.1 Alphaproteobacteria bacterium
CGCGCCGTTGGAGAGGCCAAGTGTCTCGATGGGTGACTTCACAGCCGCCGACGTGATGTTGACGATGCGCCCGAAACCCCGCTCCATCATGCCGTCCACCGTTGCCCTGATCAGCGTGATCGCGGTCAGCATGTTGGCATCGAGAGCGCGAATCCAGTCATCCCTCTCCCACTCGCGAAAATCGCCGGGCGGTGGGCCACCGGCGTTGTTGACGAGAATGTCGGGCGCATCCCAGGCATCGACCAGGGCTTCCTGGACCTCTCTCTTCGTGACGTCGCCGGGGACTTCCCTGACCTCGACCTCCGGACAGGCTTTCCTGATTGCCGCCGCCGTCTCGGTTACCGTCTCGACCGTGCGGCCGTTGATCAGCACGTCGCAGCCTTCCGCTGCAAGCGCTTCGGCGCAGGCCCGTCCCAGTCCCTTGCTCGATGCGCACACGATGGCCTTGCGGCCTGCCAGGCCTGTCTTCATCGACATGTCTCCCCGTCGGATGTTGAGTCTAGGAATGCCGTCTCGAGCGCCCGCCTCGCCCGGGGCACGGTGATCGGACTCTTCTCGACCAGCGACAGCCTGTCGAGGGTCTCGACGATGGTGCCGATGGCGCCGAAGGACCGCTCCATGCGCAAGACGAGGTATGAAATGACCCCGTCGTTGACCCTGATCTGGCGGTCGCGGAACTGTTTCGACAGCACGGCGGCAATCAGGTCGTCCTCCGGTCGGCCGATCGCCACAGCCGGCAATGCCGCCAGCCGCGAACGAAGATCGGGCAATGAGACGTGCCAGCGCGCGGGCGGTGCTGAATCCGTGATGAGAAGGTACCCGCCTTCCTCTCTCACGAGATTGACGACATGCAACAGGCCGGATTCGCTGAATCCGCCTGCCGGGTTTTCCAGAACCAGATTGCCGCCTTGCCAGGAGTCGAAGAAGTCGGGGCCGATCTCGGCAGCGTTCACCTGCCTGGCGCGGCTCCTCCGGCGCCAGATGTCCGCCAGGTGTGTCTTGCCCGAACCCTTCGGACCCCAGATGGCAAGGCCCCGGGCGTCCCAGTCCGGCCAGCGATCGATCCAGGCCCTGGCATCGGCATTGCTGTCGGCGACGAGGAATTCCGCCTCGTCGAAGGCCGGCTGGTGATCGTATTCGAAGACGTACTGGTTCACTGCTTCACGATGGTAAGGAGGCCCGCCTGGGCATCGACGTCGAGGCCGGCACGACGCATGCGGAACAGAAGGTCCTCGCGGGTTCCGGTGTAGAGCAGTCTCGCGCGTATTCTCGTCGTCGAGACAAGAAGCGGAACGACGGCCTGAAGGGCCGGAGCGCTTTCGAGGCGATCGCGGACATCGACCCACTCCTCAAGGCTGGCCACGGGGATGTCGGCAAAGACGGAGACGGTCGGACCGGCCGGCGCCAGCGCCATGGCTGCCCAGTGCTCGTCGATACCGGTACGGCTCGCCTCGACCGCCCGGCCGAGAGTCTCCATCGGCCATGTCTGCGGCACGTTGCGCGCCATGAGAACGGGGATTGCTCCGTTCTCGTCAATCCAGGTGAGCCGTTGACGAAGGGCGTCCTCGTCCTTCCTTGCATGGGCGATGAGAACTCCGTCCGCGCGATGGCGCGACACCAGCGGTGCCAGCAGATTCCAGTCCTGCGAGAGTGCGCCGGCAGCATCGATGAGACTGATGTCCTGAAGGTCCCCGACGGGCACGATGAGTTCGACGGCACTGTTCCCCCCGCTGGAGCGCTGCCAGGCGGAGAGCCAGACGTTCGAATCCTCCCAAAGGACAAGTTGCGGTCCGGACTGCAGAACCGGCAGCACCACGACAACCGGTCCCGGCGTGTCCAGGTGGCTGACGCCGGACCGACCGAGAATCTCCAGCACCGCGTCCGCCTGGAAGCGGACGCTGATGACCGCCTGGTAACGCCCCGCCGACATCTTTTCGTCATCGAATTCCAGACCCTGCACGAGAGTGTCGAGGGTGGCGCCTTCCTGATCGAGGATGGCCTCGGGGTCGCCGCGAACGAGACGCCTCGCGAGGTCACTCCAGGCAATCTGCAGAGCCGAGCGGAGAGCCTGCATGCGGGCCAGACGGGTGTCTTCGGCCGTTTCGTCTACGGCAACGCCGGAGATCGTGAAGACCTCTCCGTCAGCCGCCAGCGGCGGTGTGGCAACGAGCACGGCACACGTGACAAGGCCAAGCCTCCACATCTTCAAAGGCATGGTCTGCCAGCCCCTCATTGCAATGATGCGGTCATGACGTAATGTGCGCCCATCCTACCAGTGCCGGGGGTGGGGTGCGAGACCGGCAAGACGGCCTCGCCGATGGCGGATGTCGCATGCTACCCGGCGATGCCTTGCGTGAGGGAGTGGCCGGGATGACGGGTCTCACCTACGGGGATGCGGGCGTCAGTCTCGATGCCGGGCGCCGGATTGTCGATGCCGCGACACCTCTCGCCGCATCCACCAGGCGTCCCGGCGCCGATGCCAGGCTCGGCGGTTTCGGCGGTCTCTTCGACCCGCGGGCGGCGGGGTACCGCGACCCGGTGCTGGTCTCGGCCACGGACGGAGTCGGCACCAAGTTGCGTCTCGCCATGGACACCGGCATTCACGACACCATCGGCATCGACTGCGTGGCCATGAGCGTCAACGATGTCCTGGCTCAGGGCGCAGAACCCCTCTTCTTTCTCGATTACCTCGCCATGGGAGAACTCGATGCCGAAACCGGGGCGGACGTCATAGCCGGAATCGCCGCCGGTTGCCGGATGGCGGGGTGCGCCCTCATCGGAGGGGAAACGGCGGAAATGCCAGGCATCTACGCCGTCGGTGACTATGATCTCGCCGGATTCTGCGTGGGCGCCGCGGAACGCGGCACCCTGCTCCCCAGGGATACCATGGAGGCCGGCGACATCCTTCTGGCGCTCGCCTCGGACGGCATCCACTCCAACGGATTCTCGCTCGTGCGGCGCATTCTCGACCAACGGGCGGTCCCGCTCGATGGCGCAGCCCCCTTCGCCCCTGACCAGCGCCTGGCCGACGCGCTGATGCGACCCACCCGCATCTACGTCAGGAGCGTCCTTGAAGCCATCTCCACAGGCCACGTGAAAGGCATTGCCCACATCACCGGCGGCGGCCTCGTCGAGAACGTTCCCCGCATTCTCCCCGACGGTCTTGCCGCGCGCATAGAGGTCGGCAGCTGGCCGATGGACCCGGTGTTTCCCTGGCTGGCCAGGGACACCGTCGATGACGGCGAGATGCTGCGCACGTTCAATTGCGGCGTCGGCATGGTGCTGGTGGTGGCAAGGGACGGCGGCGGGCGCGTCGAGAGCACCCTGAAAGGCCATGGCGAGATCGTGTCGGTCATCGGCGCTCTCGAATCGGCGGACGGCGAACCGCGTGTCCTCCTCGATGCTCACGACAACTGGCTGGCATGACGAGGATCGCCGTTTTCATCTCGGGACGCGGCTCCAATCTGCAGGCACTGATCGATGCCCGGAACAGGGGGGATCTCGCCGGAGACATCGGTGTCGTCGTGTCCAGCCGGACCGGCGCCCCGGGCCTGGAGAGGGCGCGAAGGGCCGGTCTCGACCACTGCGTCGTCGATGCAGCCGACTACGCCAGCCGGGAAGCCTTCGATGCCGAACTCGACCGTGTGGTAAACCAGGCAGGGTGCAGCCTGATCTGCCTTGCCGGGTTCATGCGGATCCTGACACCCGGATTTGTTGAAGCCTGGCGCGATCGCATCCTCAACATCCACCCTGCCCTGCTTCCGGCCTTTCCCGGAACCGCCTGTCATCGCCGCGTTCTCGAAGGGGGCGTCAAGATCACCGGCTGCACGGTTCATTTTGTCCGCCCTCAGGTCGACGCCGGTCCCATCATCGCCCAGGCCGCCGTTCCGGTACTCCCCGGAGACGATGAGAAGAGTCTCGCCGACCGCGTCCTGGTGGCAGAACACAGGATCTATCCCCTGGCCCTCAATCTCGTGTTGCAGGGCCGTGTCAGGGTCATTGAAGAGCGTGTCGTTGTCGATGCTCCGGTGCGGGCAGACGACATGCTGGCCAACCCGGTGCCCTGAAGGGGGCGTGTCAACCGGTGATGTCGCGCGCCGAAAAGAAGAAGGCGATCTCGATTGCCGCGTTGTCCGGTGAATCGGACCCATGAACCGAGTTGGCCTCCAGGGATTCAGCGAACACCTTGCGGATGGTCCCGTCGGCGGCCTGCTCGGGGTTGGTGGCCCCCATGATGTCGCGGTTGCGGGCGACGGCATCCCGGCCCTCCAGCACCTGCACGACCACCGGGCCCGAGGTCATGAACGTGACAAGGGAGTCAAAGAAGGGGCGCTCCCGGTGCACGGCATAGAAGGCCCTCGCCTCGTCTACTGTAAGCCGGGTGCGCTTCTGGGCGACAATCCGCAGTCCGGCCTCTTCGAGCATGGCGTTGATCCTGCCCGTGAGGTTGCGACGGGTGGCGTCAGGCTTGATGATCGAGAGTGTGCGCTCCGTCATGAAGGACATTCCGGCTGTTGAAGACGAGGGGTGCCTTATAGGCGAAGAGTTCCGGTGCCGTCCATATGGGGCCGCCTCTTGAGACAAGGGTCGCGGTCGCGACAATGTTTGCGAATTGACGAGGGAGAGATCATGACATCGTCACCTGTTGAAGGCGGTTGCAGTTGCGGCGCCATCAGGTACCGCGTCACCGGTGCCCCACTCTTTGTTCACTGCTGCCACTGCTCGTGGTGCCAGCGCGAAACCGGCTCGGCCTTCGCGCTCAACGCCATGATCGAAAGCAGTCTTGTCGAGACTCTCAAGGGCACGCCCGAGACGGTCGACACGCCGAGCGCGAGCGGCAAGGGCCAGAAGATCGTGCGTTGTCCGCAGTGCCGGGTTGCCGTGTGGAGCCACTACGGCGCCTCGGGCACGGCGATCTCCTTCGTGCGCGTCGGCACGCTCGACGACCAGAGCGTCATGGCGCCGGACGTTCACATCTACACCTCGACCCGCCGCCCCTGGGTGCACCTTGCCGACGGGGTGCCGGTCTTCGACGCCTTCTACGATCCGCGGGTGACGTGGCCGCGGGAGGTCATGGGACGCTACCAGGCGGCTCGGTCCGCCGAATCGTGACACTCTGGGCCATCTCCGACCTCCACCTCACGCATCCGGTCAACCGGGACGCCCTCGAGGAGCTTCCGGACAAGCCGGATGACTGGCTCATCGTGGCCGGCGACGTGACGAACGGCTCCCTCCACCTCGACTGGTGCTTCCGGATCCTGAAGCAGAAGTTCGGGACGGTCATCTGGGTCCCGGGCAACCACGAGCTGTGGTCCAGAAAGAACGATCCGCGCGGCAAGGCGCTCTATGACAAGCTGGTCGCCATCGCCCGCTCGCACGGCATCGTCACGCCGGACGATCCCTGGCCGGTTTACTCCGGAGCGGGCGAGGATACCGTCATCGCGCCACTTTTCCTTCTCTACGACTACAGTTTCCGCCCCGAAGCCGTGGCCGCCGATCAGGTGATCGCCTGGGCACGCGAGGACGGTATCGTGTGCGCCGACGAGTTCTATCTCCATCCCGATCCCTTTTCCGACCGAGCTTCTTGGTGCGCTCACCTGTGCGCCAGGGCCGCACGCCGGCTCGAGTCCCTGCCCTCCGGCCAGCCGACGATCCTCGTCAACCACTTCCCCCTGGAGGAGCAGCACGCACGCCTGCCGAGCATTCCGCGGTTCAGCCCGTGGTGCGGCACACGGAGATCGACGGGATGGCACCTCCGCTACAACGCCCGCGCCGTGATCTACGGTCATCTCCATCTGCGCTCCACCACCTGGCTCGACGGCGTTCCGTTCCAGGAAGTCTCCCTCGGCAACCCACCCCAGTGGAATCCGGAGCGGGGAATCGCCAGCTACCTCCACGAGGTCGTCCTGGCGCCCTGAGACGCCGGGGGAACCGGTTGCCGGGATCGCACACAGTCATCAGATTCCTGCCTTGAAGGGCTCTTGAAGCGCTGTACCCTGCAGCGGAGACGTTTCGGGGAAGCGAGGACCATG
>JAJEHK010000340.1 GCA_022823765.1 Alphaproteobacteria bacterium
ATCGGGAACGCCTCCACAGGTAGAGTGTTGCTGCTAACACCACTATACCTCGTGGGTGCGCTCCCGATCCAGGCTGACCTTCAGAAAACCCGCCGATTCCCGGAGAAAAACACGCCGCAAGGCGCGTTTTGCAAGAGCCTCAATCGATAGTCCTTTTTCGAATTCCCGTCGCCGCTCATCAGGGTGTTGCCATGCGTTCCCAGGGCTTCGTCGATTTGCGCGGAGGCGCTCGACCAGCAGGCATCGTCGAGCGCCGCCTCATGCAACGAGGTCAGGATATGCTCGAACGCTTCAGGCTTCATTGGCGGACGCTCCGAACTCCCGATGACCCTTGTTACGCGACTGGCGCTATCGATCGTTGCCGACAATCCCGGCCACATGCCTGCTTGTCCAAGTCGGCGCGGCCGCTTGCGGAAGCGCCTGTCTCGTCAAGAACGGGCATGGCGGGCGCATGGCCTCACACATCTTCAAACGCCCAAGAATTGGGGAGGACTATCGCAGTGCGCACTTCCGTGCTTCCCCAAATGTGGGGAAGCACGCCACGTTTGTCGCTTGTGCGCAAGCGGGCCAACGGCATGCAGGTGTCTCGCCGGGAACCGCCCGTTCGGAGTCCGGCGAACCGGGGATCAGGCCTTGGAGTAGAACTCCACCACGAGGTTGGGCTCCATCCTGACCGGATAGGGCACCTCGGCGAAGGACGGGGTCCGGTGGAAGACGCCCCGCATGCGGTCGATGTCCACTTCCAGGTATTCCGGCACGTCGCGGTCACCGGACACCACGGCCTCGAGCACGAGGGGCAGTTCGCGCGAGGCCTCCTTGACCTCGATCACGTCCTCGGGCTTCACCCGGTAGCTTGGAATGTTGACCTTGCGCCCATTGACACGGATGTGGCCGTGATTGACGAACTGCCGGGCCGAAAAGACCGTTGGCACGAACTTCATGCGGTAGATCACGATGTCGAGCCGGCGCTCGAGAAGACCGATCATGTTCTCGATGGTATCGCCGCGGTGGCGATAGGCTTCCTCGTAGACACGGCGGAACTGGCGTTCCGTGATGTTGCCGTAGTAGCCCTTGAGTTTCTGCTTGGCGGCAAGCTGGACACCGTAGTCGGTCGGCCGGCGGCGTCTCGACTGGCCGTGTTCACCGGGCGCATAGAGCCGGTTTGTCAGGAACCTCTTGGGTCGGCCCCAGAGATTCTCGCCGTTGCGGCGGCAGATCTTGTACTTCGACGACAGGCGCTTGGTCATCCGGCCTTCACAGTTCTCTTGCCCACGTTCACATCAATGTCCCTGGAGGGAGTGCCGGCGCCTTGTAGTCAAGCGCCTCTGTCTTGTCAAACCGAATCCCCGTCGGGACGTCCCGCAAGAGCGCTCACCACGCCCCGCAGGGTCCTCACCTCCCTTCCGGAGAGGCCGGCGCGCTGGAACATGGTGCGCAGGTTGCGCACCGTCACCGGCCTCTGCTCCCGGTTGCGCAGAAACCCCGAGGAGTCGAGGGCGCCGACGAGCTGATCGAAGAACCCGTCAAACTCCGCCATGGTCGCCGGTGCGTCGGCGGTGCGCCATTCCGTGACGGCCTCGGGAGAACCGGAACACTCCCAGGCCAGCACGAGGACGGCCTGGGCAAGGTTGAGCGACCGCTGCCGGCCCGAAGTGGGGATGCGCACAAGGGCATCGGCGAGCACCACCTCGTCGTTGGCAAGGCCGGTGCTCTCGGGCCCGAAGAGAATGCCGGTCCTCAGATCACCGGAACGGCAGGCACGCGCCACCTCGCCGGGAGTGAGAACGGGTTTGGCCATGTCGCGGTGCCGCGCGGTGGTGGCCCAGAGGTGGTGGAGGTCGCCGACGGCTTCACGCGCGGTGGCATGAAGCCTGGCGCGCTCGAGAATGTCTCCGGCTCCCGTCGCCATCGCCCGGGCATCCGCATTGGGCCAGCCGTCACGCGGCGCCACGATACGCAGATCGTCCAGTCCGAAGTTCGCCATGGCGCGGGCCGCGGCGCCGATGTTCCACCCGAGCTGGGGACGCACCAGAATGATGGCAGGCGGCGCCATCACGCAGGCGCATTCTCGCGCAGCAGCTTGTAGGTGATGGAATCGACCAGCGCCTGGAACGAGGCGTCGATGATGTTGGCGGAGACCCCGACGGTGCTCCAGGGCATGTCGCTGTCGTCGGTACTCTCGATGACCACCCGTGTCACCGCTCCGGTGCCGGCCTTGGGCGACAGGATCCTCACCTTGTAGTCCACCAGGCGCCAGCCGCCGAGGTATCCGGCGTACTTTCCGAGATCCTTCGCAAGAGCATGGTTGAGAGCATCGACGGGACCGTTGCCCTCGGCCACCGAGAGCAGGCGTTCGCCGCCGACGATGAGCTTGACCGTCGCTTCCGAACTCGTCACGAGTCTGCCGAGGGCGTTGCGACGCCGCTCCACGAGAACCCTGAAACTCTCGACCTCGAAGTAGGTGGGCACCGTCCCCAGGAGCCGCCTGGCCAGCAGCTCGAAACTCGCCCCTGCGCCGTCATAGGAAAAACCCTCGAATTCCCGGGCCTTGACCTCGTCGACAAGGCTGTCAAGGCGTGGATGGCCGGCGTCGACCTCAATTCCCGCCTCGGCGAGGCGGGCAAGGATGTTGGACCGCCCCGACTGCCCGGAGACCACGATATGACGGCGGTTGCCGACACGAACCGGCGGAACGTGCTCATAGGTCCTCGGATCCTTCATCACCGCCGAGACATGCAGGCCGCCCTTGTGGGCAAAGGCGGCGTTGCCGACATAGGGCGCATGGTGATCGGACGGATTGTTGAGCATCTCGTCGAGCATGCGGGAAATCCGCGTCAGATGCTTCAGGTCGTCGTCGCCGACCCCGGTCTCGAAATCGGTCTTGAGCCGGAGCGTCGGGATGACCGACACCAGGTTGGCATTGCCGCAGCGTTCTCCCAGGCCATTGAGCGTCCCCTGCACCTGGCGGACTCCCGCCTCCACGGCCACCAGGGAGTTGGCAACGGCGTTGCCGGTGTCGTCGTGGGCGTGGATACCGAGACGTTCGCCGCCCAGGCGAGCCGCAACGGCGCCGACGATCTCTCCCACCTCCCCCGGAAGGGTCCCACCGTTGGTGTCACACAGCACCGCCCATCGCGCCCCCGCCTCGAGGGCCGCCTCGATGCAGGCGAGCGCAAAGCCGCTGTCGGCCTTGTAGCCGTCGAAGAAGTGCTCCGCATCGAACAGGGCCTCGGCGCCGCTGGCCGAGATGTGCGCCATGGAATCCGAGATCATGGCGATGTTCTCGTCCCTGGTGATTCCAAGGGCCAGGTCAACGTGGAAGTCCCAGGCCTTGCCGACCAGGCAGACCGCGGGCGTGCCAGGTGCCATGACACCGGCAAGACCCGGATCGTTGGCGGCGCTGCGCCCGGCGCGGCGCGTCATGCCAAAGGCGGTGAAGCGCGCCCGGGAAAACGACGGCGGCGAGGCGAAGAAGGCGTCATCCACGGGATTGGCTCCCGGAAATCCGCCCTCGATGTAGTCGACGCCGAGGCGATCGAGGGCCTCCGAGATCTGGATCTTGTCGGCCAGGGAAAACGACACGCCGTGAGTCTGGGCGCCGTCGCGCAGGGTGGTGTCGAACAGGTAAACGCGCTCTCCCATCAGATCCGCCTCCAGGTCGTTCCGCCGGGCCCGTCCATGAGCTCGATTCCCTCGTCCCTGAGTTCGTCCCGGATGCGATCCGCCACACGGAAGTCCTTGTCCGCACGGGCCTCGTTGCGCCTTGCAATCGCCTCGGCGACGGCATCATCCACCGTCCCCCGGAACCAGGACTCGGTCGACTCCTGGAGAATGCCCAGCAGATCCCCTGCCCCGCGCAACGCGCCACCGGCCCCTCTTTCGCCCTTGCGCGCCCGACTCTCGAGATCATGCATCACGGCCAGCGCACGCGGCGTGTTGAGATCGTCGCCAAGCGCCTCGACCACCTCGTCGGGAGGAGGCGCGGCCGGGGGATCGCCTGCCTCCTGGAGGGCGCGGTAGAAGCGCGTGACCTGGGATCTCGCCTGCTTGAGGAGGTCGAAATCGAAGTCGAGGGGCTTGCGGTAGTGGGTGCCGAGAAGCGCCAGGCGCAGGACTTCGCCGGGCCAGTCCTTCAGAAGGTCTTGCACGGTGTGGAAGTTGCCCAGCGACTTCGCCATCTTCTCACCATCGACGGTCACAAAGCCGTTGTGCATCCAGATCCGGGCAAAGCCGGCGCCGGGATGCGCCGCACAGGTCTGGGCAATCTCGTTCTCGTGGTGGTGAAAGACAAGGTCGTTGCCGCCGCCGTGAATGTCGAAGTCCAGCCCGAGATGGCATGCACTCATGGCGGAACACTCGAGGTGCCAGCCTGGGCGCCCGTAACCCCAGGGACTCTCCCATCCGGGAAGATCGCCGGAGGACGGCTTCCAGAGAACGAAGTCGGCATCATTCTTCTTGTAGGGGGCGACGTCGAGACGGGCCCCGGCAATGATGTCCGAGATCGTGTTGCCGGAGAGCCGGCCGTAGGCGGACCAGGACGGCACATCGAAGAGAACATGGCCTTCGGCCTCGTAGGCGTGGCCCTTCCCGATGAGCTGGCCGATGAGGGTGATCATTTCCTCCACGTGGTCCGTGGCGCGGGGTTCGACCGTGGGTTCAAGGCAACCGAGGGCGCGGACGTCGCGGTGAAAGGCGACAATGGTGTCGGCCGTGAATTCACCGATCCGGATGCCCCGCTCCATGGCCGCCGCGTTGATCTTGTCGTCGATGTCCGTGATGTTGCGCACGTAGGTGACGTGAGCGTCGCCGAAGTGGTGGCGCAGCAGACGGAAGAGAACGTCGAAGACCACCAGCGGCCGGGCGTTGCCGAGATGAATGAGGTCATAGACGGTTGGTCCGCACACGTAGAGTCCGGCCTTTCCCGCTTCGACGGGAACCAGAGTCTCCTTGCGCCGAGACAGCGTATTGTGGAACGAAAGCGTCATGAAGCAGATCCCCGGGACAAGGAGCCGCAATCCCCTCGTCAGCCCGGCATCTCAATAGCCGCCACCACGATGGATGGCAAACCCGCCCTCATCAGGCGGATGTGACCGTGCGCATCACCTGCGGAACCGGTTGGTCACGGGATAGCGGCGGTCGCGGCCGAAGGCCCGCGGCGTGATCCTGACCCCCGGCGGCGCCAGGCGGCGCGGGTATTACGCCCCCCACAGCATGGTCCAGATGTCCTCGACCAGGGCACGGTCATGGCCTCCGGCGGCAATCTCGTCGAAGGTCTTCTCGCGTTCCACGAGGCCCTCGAGAATGTCGTCGAGAACCTCGTAGGCCGGCAGGCTGTCCTCGTCCTTCTGGTTCGCCCGGAGTTCCGCGGTCGGCGCCCTGGTGATGATGGAATCGGGAATGACAGGTCCTGCCGGCCCCAGGAAACCGTCTCCGGAATGGGCCGAGCGCCAGCGCGCGAGGCGGTAGACATCCGTCTTGTAGACATCCTTCAGCACGGAGAACCCGCCGCACATGTCGCCGTAGAGAGTCGCGTAGCCGACCGACATTTCGGACTTGTTGCCGGTCGAGAGCACCATGTGGCCGAACTTGTTGGAGAGCGCCATCAGAATCATGCCCCTGCTGCGCGCCTGGATGTTCTCTTCCGCCTCGTTGGGTTCGCGATTGGCAAAGTGGCTTGCAAGCATGTCGTCCAGGGCCTGGACGGCGCCATGGATGGGAACGGTGTCAAGGCGCGTCCCGAGCAGCCTGGCACAGGCCGTCGCATCCTCGAGACTCTCCTCGCTCGTGTAACGCGACGGCATCATGACGCACCACACCCTGTCAGACCCGAGCGCATCGGTGGCAATGGCCGCCGAGAGCGCGGAATCGATCCCGCCCGAGAGTCCGATGAGAACCCCGGCGAAGCCGTTCTTGGCCACATAGTCGGCGAGACCGGTGACGAGCGCCCTGTACATGGATTCCAGGGGTTCCGGCTCTGCCGCGATCAGATCCTTCCCGCAACTCCACCCGGTCGCCTGGCGGTGCCAGGTGGTGGTGAGCACCGAGGGTGACCACGAGGGGAGCTGGACGCGCAGCTCCCAGGAGGCGTCCAGGACGAAGGAGGCTCCGTCAAACACGAGCTCGTCCTGACCACCGACCTGGTTGACGTAGATGAGAGGCAGGCGGCATTCGGTGACACGGGCCACGGCCTGATTCATGCGCCGGGACACATTCGCCACGTCGAAGGGAGAACCGTTGAGCACAACCATGATCTCGGCGCCGTTCTCCTCGAGGCACTCGGTGACCTCGCCGCTCCACATGTCCTCGCAGACCATGATGCCGAGCAGGGTGTCGCGGAACGGTACCGGTCCAGGCAGGGGACCGGGACGGAAAACGCGCTTCTCGTCGAAGACTCCGTAGTTCGGAAGGTCGTGCTTGAGGCGCGTGTGGCGCACCGTTCCATTGTCGATGAAGTGCGCGGCATTGTAGAGCCTGCCATCCTCGACATGGCTGGCGCCCAGCACCACCGCCGGTCCGCCATCCGCAGTCGCTCGGGCGACTGCGGCCACCCCTTCCCGGACATCGTCCTGGAAGGCCGGGCGCAGCACAAGGTCCTCGGGCGGGTAGCCGTCGATCACGAGTTCCGATGCGATCACGAGATCGGCTCCGGTCTCCCCCGCCTCGCGGCGCGCCGCCAGCACTTTCGCCACATTGCCGTGGACATCACCCACAGCCGGATTGAGCTGGGCGAGGGCGATTCTCAGGGTGTCAGTCATCCGCTTGATGGCCGCCCGGGTGACGCAACAGGAACTCGCGGCCAACCTTGACCCGCGGGGTACCGTTGTACGCCACGATATCGGCCGTGGCGTAGGTCTCGCTCCACCGTTCGGGCAGGTAGCTTCCGGTGCCGATGACGTCCACCGGTGCACCGGCGACGGCCATGACCTTGCACTTGGCGGGATCGAAGCCCGAGGACGCGACGATCCTGACCTTCGGGAAGCCCGCTTCGTCGAGCTGCTCACGCAAATGCCAGATGGCGGCGGCGGAAACGCCTGTGCCGATCAAGTAGCGCAGTTCGGTTTCGGAACGGTATCCGCGAATAGCGTCGGGACGGTTGCGCTCCAGAACGGCGTAGCTGCGCGGCGGATCGAGACCCTCGACGAAACGGCCGCCGCCGGTATCGATGCGCAGGGCGAGTTCCCCGGACGCGGCCATGTCCGGGAATCGCCGGCAGACCGCAAGGGAGTCACTGACTTCCCTGCCGAAGTAATCGACCAGGACGGTCATGGGAAGGTCGGGGTGGACCTCGTGGAACATCTCCGCCGCGGCCACCGTGCTGCCGGCATAGCCGATCAGGGAGTGGGGCATGGTGCCGAACCCGCGCTCGTTGCCGAAGTAGTGGCTCGTGGCATCGGTCGCGTTGCCGACAAAGCCCCGGGCCCCGACCTTGCGACGCGCCCGCATCGACCCGACGGAGGCGGCGTAGGCCATGATCTCCGCCATTTCCGTGCCCGCACAGTGGCGGGCGTCCATGGCCAGGAAGTCGGTCTTCGGCATGTCGACACACATCGTGTAGGCGTTGTAGGCAGCCACGCAGGCCGGACCGAGTTTCTGCAGGAACAGGGTCTCGAGATCCACGAGATGCTCGAAGGAACCGGTGATATAGGCGATGGGTTCACCGGCGCCGATCCAGCGGCCCTCCTCGTACTCGAGATCGATGCCGATCGTCACGCCGCGTGTGCGGGCGATCGTGCGCAGCCAGTCGGTCATCAGGCGGGGGGCCGACACCACCGGTCGGCGCATGAAGACGGCATAGGTCACCTGGCAGTCGCCAAAGGAGGCGACGGCCTTTCTCGTGCGGTTGAGATAGGTGTCCGTCCACCGGCTCACCTCTCCGTCCCGGGGCCACTGCAGACATCCCTGGTCCATGGCCGGCATCACGGTAGTCCTTCCGGTGGACGAGGCCTCAGGCGGCCGCCGCGCG
>JAJEHK010000226.1 GCA_022823765.1 Alphaproteobacteria bacterium
CTGCTGTGCCGGGGTCACACCATTGATGAAGATGTTGCGGTCACAGACACCACCCTCGTAGAGCACATTGTAGAAGTAGAGCACACCGGCCTTGCGCAGGGTCTGCCGGATCGCCTCACGCGATGCTGAAAGAATGCCGCCATGGACGACATCGACGTCGTCATTGCGGACCAGCAACTGGGCGTACTGGGAGTAGAGCGCCATGTCCGACTGGGTGTCGTAGCTGACGACCTCCACCTCCTTGCCATTGAGGCCACCCGAGGCATTGATTTCCTGCACGGCAAGGCGCAGGGCCATGTCCATGGGCTTGCCGTAAGCATCGAAAATCCCGGACGTGTCGAGAACCGAACCAAGCCGGATCGTGTCCGACGCCCGGCCCACGACGGGAAACAGGGTTGCCGCAGCGCCCGCCGCGGCGATGAAGTGACGTCTGTTCATGATCATGACTTTCTCCCTTTTGAGTTGGCAGGTTGCGTGTCCTCGTCTCCGGTGCGCTGGCGCAGGCGACTGGCGTAGTCCGCAACGCGTCCCGCCAGATTGGCGTCAAGATCGAGTCCGATGTCCTCGCCCATCTGCTTCATTGCCGGCAGGCGGACTGCCATGGACAGAATCTGGTCCATGGCGGCACCGAACGCGCTGTCGACTCCACCTCCTCCCGCTGACGGTGTCTGCGGAGTTCCCGCGCCGGAGAGCTGGTGAATTCGAATCGAATCGATCTTCTCGACGGGTTTCATCATCTGCGTCATGATGTCCGGCAGACGATCGAGGCGATGTTCCTCGATTCGTTTGGCGATCACCGCATCGCTCATCGTGTTGTCGGCGGCAATGAGCGCCGTACGCCCTTCCGCTTCCGCCATAAGACGTGTCTTTTCTGCCAATGCCGCGGCTTCGGTCGCGCTGGCCTCGGCCTTGGCCTTGACGACCAGGCTTTGCATCCTGGCATGGGTCAGCGCCTGTTCGACCGCTGCCTCCTTCTCCGCCCTGATCGTCGCAAGCCGCCTTTCCCGTTCGGCGATCGCCGCTTCCCGATCGGTCTGAACCGCCTCGCTCGCCAGCACGACCCTGGACCGGGATTCCTCTTCGCTGGCTCTCACATCCGCCTCTTCGGCGCGACGGGCGGCGAGTTGCATCGCATGCTCGATCTTGGTCTCCTCAAGGGCGAGGATGGCCGCCATTTCCCGCGTGCGAAGGTCCTGGTCATTGCCGATTCTCGCAGCGGCGATGTCCCGATCCTTCTCCAGGTCCGCAGCTTCGGCCTTTCGGGACGATTCCGCCCTTGCCATCGCCGAAACCGCCTCCGCCTCCGCTTCGAGGCGAGCAAGATGTTCGCGTTGGGCGATCGCCGCTTCCTTCTCCTCGCGTTCGACGGCGAGGCGCTTCTGGGTGCATTCAAGTCTGCTTTGCTGGACCGCAATCTCCGCGGCAGTCTCGATTCGCACTCTCTCTTTTCGGTTTTCGGCAACGAGATCCGCGAGCCTGCGAAGGCCTTCGGCGTTGAAAGTGTTGTTGTCGTCGGCACTGACGAAATTGCCCTGGTCGACGCGCAGGAGCGCAACGGAGATCAGGGTGAGTCCGAGTTGCTCGACATGCTGGCGGACCGCTTCGCCGACCTCGCGGGTGTATCCGGTCCGGTCCGCGTGAATCTCGGCGAGGGTGCGGGAGGCGGCAGCATCCTGCATGGCGTTGACGAGCTGCCCCGCGACAAGGGCTTCGACGGCCTCGCCACCGCGCGTGATGGCACGTCCGAGCGACTGTGCTGCGGTGGCCACGCCTTCGGGGATTGGCATGACGCGCATCTCGAACTGCACCTCGACGTCGGCCCGCAGGAAGTCTCCCGTCAACAGGGCCTGCTCTCCCCGACATGACAGCGGGAGCGACAGGGCACTCATCGAGACCTTCTGGATCTGGTGAATGATGGGGAGCGCAAGGCATCCGCCATCAATGACGACCTTCTGTCCGCCGAGTCCGGTGCGCACAAACGCGGTATCGCGATTGGCCTTGGCATAAAACCGGTGAAGGAACCAGATGACCGCGAGAGCGGTGGTCGTGAGGGCGACAAGCGTCAGGAACCAGACCAACCCATCCTCTCCCCGCTGCATGGGATAATCCCTGCAGTCGATCAGACGGGTGTCAGCTTACCGGACAGTTATTTTCCATTTCAAATAAAAATGTCAGGCGATTCTGGAGATGACATCGAACACCAGTCCGTCTGCGCGAGCGAGAAAGGTCGGTGCCGGGTTGTGCCGATTGGAAACGTAGCAGCCGTGCCTGGCGCTGCGATAGGCCAGGGGGCTTCCCGGCTGCCCGCCGGGACGCCGCCACCGTTCGTCTCCCCCCTCCAGGAGACATGCCAGGAAATGCATGCCTTCGTAAGTCGATTGCCCGAGTGCGTTCAGCATCGGAGCGCGGTGGCCATGGAAGCCGTGATAGCGTTCGCGGAAACGGGCGTTGTTCTCGTTGCCCAGGGAACCGAAATAGGATGATGAACAGTAAAGGCGCTTGAGATTGCTGGCTCCGCTGGCCAGAAGCCCGTTCTCCTCGATGGCACAGGAGAGCCTGATCATCTTCCGGTCGAGTTCCATGGCACCGAATATCCTGTTGAAGTCCACGGCATCCTGACCGACCAGCGACACCAGCACGGCGTCCGCGCCCGACCTCGCGATCGTCTCGACTTCCCGCGCGAGATTGCTCGATGCAAAGGGAATGTAACGCTCACAGGCCAGTTTCGCGCCAATGGCTGCCAGCCGTGCCTTGGCGTAGCGATGGGAAGCCCGGGGCCATACGTAGTCGTTGCCGATCAGGGCCCAGCTCTCAAGACGTCTGCTTTCGTGAAGCCAGGTGATCGCCGGTCCGAGTTGCTGCGGAGGCGTATCGCCGATCGCGAACACGCCCACCCCGTTCTCGCCGCCTTCGTAGAGAGGCGTATAGACATAGGGAATCTGTCCCTTCACGATCGCCGTCAGCCGCTGGCGCACCGAACTGATATGCATGCCGACGATGGCATCAAGTGCATGGTTTGCCATCATCACGTCAACGATGTGTTCCGCCGGGGTTGGCGCTTCTTCCGCCGAATCGATGACGACCAGTTCGACTTCCTGCCTGCCGATTCCATCTTTCCTGTTGAGTTCGCTGACGGCAACCTCGGCACTGGCGATCGATGACGGGCCCCATAGTCCGGCTGCTCCGCATCGCGGCACCAGGAGCCCGACCCGGAAAGCCGGCGAAGACCTGTGGAAGGGAGAGGTATCCCACAACCACTCCGGACCTGCGCGTCGCGGCACCGTGATGTATCCGGACGAGAGAATCCGACCTGTCATCGAATCCCGTCGGGGCGGCAGCGATTCCATGATCAGGCCAGGGAGCGCAGGGCGTCGCGCAGAACCTGCGCACTTTCCTCGCCGAGGCGTTCGACAATGTCCCGGTCCTGTTCCTCGGCGTGGCATCTGACCTTGGCCACGAGGTCCGTCCCCGCGTCGGTGAGGACAAGGTGAACACGCCTGTGGTCTTCCGCCGAGAGAGTCCTTTGCACCAGGCCGTTCGATACCATGCGGTCGACAAGCTTGGTCAATGTCGGCGGATTCATCAGCACGATGTCTGCAAGGTCCCCCATCGTGAACCCGTCGTGTGAACTCAGCGTTTCCAGGACTCGCCAGGATTCCACCTGCAAGCCGAGGCATTTCAACCTGTCATTGAGTCGTGCATGGAGAGTCCGGTGGGCTGCCGCAAGGTCATGAAACAGGTACTGGTTCATGGCAGAGGGTTTTCGACCGGCCATGCTGTGGGATCCTCCGGCTGACTGGACACGTGACGAGCCGCAAACAACTCATCAGTTCAGAATTCAAATGTTCTGGACATGATGGATCGGCTTGTCCTCGAGGTCCATAACTTACCCTCGGGATCAGTGCCGCCGCCATGGCGCACTCCTTCAGTCACCGGAAAGTTCGTGATGCACACGCACACACGTGCGCCTGGCAGGTCAAGGTGACGGTCGAGACATATGCAAGGCAGTCTGACGACCGATGCCGAGGTCGGGAAAGCCGGTGGCGATGCCGTCGGTCTCGCTGCAGCCCGGTCGATGACCGTCGTGGGGGCACCGCCGGCGAATCACGGTGGGCATGTCGCCGGGCCGGAATGGTCAAGTGCCGAAGCGGCGGATGCGGGTCACCCACCACATGGGAGAGGTTGTCCGCCACTGCCGACATGCCGTCACAATCGCGCGGCAATCCGGAACTTGCAAGCCGGGTTGACCGATTGAACCGGCGACGGAACTGCCGATAGTGTGAGCCATGATGGTGCATGACCGTGACATGCCACAGAACCGGATGGTGCCCATGACCTTCGTCCTGCTCCGGTCATGACTACCGAAGGCGAAGACATCCGATTCCGGATCAGCGATATTCAGCTCGATGACCGGTTGGTGGTGCGGCGCAGCGCCGAGGTCGAACACGAGATGGCCGTGGCCATCTACGATCTCCTGGAATCCAATCACTTCGAGCCGGAGGGCCTGCCGCCTGGACCCTATCGCGTGTGTCTTGCGGTCAGGGACGGCCGCAGTCTGGTGTTCGGAATTGGTGACGAGGAGGATCGGCCTCTTGGAGAGGTCACCATGCCGATCAAGTCCTTTCGCCGGATCGTGAAGGACTATTTCACGGTGTGCGAGAGCTACTTCGAGGCGATCAAGAGTGCTCCTCCATCGAGAATCGAAGCTCTCGACATGGGGCGCCGCAGTCTGCACGACGAGGGCGCAGTACTGCTACGCGATACCCTCGACAAACGCGTGACGATCGACATGGAGACTTCGAGGCGGCTCTTCACCCTGCTCTGCGTCCTTCATATCCGGAGTTGACGGCATGGCCGATATGCCGGGTGCCGTGCTGTTCGCATGCAACTACAATGCCGTACGGTCTCCCATGGCCGAAGGACTCATGAAAAGCCTCTACGGTCACAGCATCTTCATCGATTCGGTTGGCGTGCGCCCGACCGCGGACGCCAATCCCTTCATGATCGAGGTCATGGCGGAAATCGGCATCGACATGTCCGGTCATCGGCCCAAGACCTTCGATGACATCGATGACGGCGCCGAGAGTTTCGACCTGGTGATCACCATGTCACCCGAGGCGCAGCACCGTGCCGTCGAACTCACCCGCTATGCCTCACTCGACGTGGAGTACTGGATGACATTCGATCCCGTTGCCATCGAGGGCAACAGGAACATGATCCTCGATGCCTTCCGGGACGT
>JAJEHK010000274.1 GCA_022823765.1 Alphaproteobacteria bacterium
GCGATATGAAAGTGATGTCACGGATGACGAATGGGATGTGATCAGGTGTCTTCTCCCGGAACCGTCGACGCGGGGACGCCCGCGCACGACGAACCTTCGTGATGTGTTTGACGCGATTCAGTACATGTTGGCGACGGGATGCGGATTCTCACCAACGTAGCCGGTGATTCTCACTCAACGTAGCCGCCCATTCTCACCATGGTAGCCACCCCGGAGCGGAGCGACGCGATTACGTTGGTGTTGGCGTGTTTCCTCTCCTTCCTGCGGTCTCTGCGATAGCGCATCCGAAGGGCCATGCGCAAGACGGTTGGGCATGGTGCGCCCGCGACGCGTGACCCCTCACGTGTCGTAGCGGCGCGGGCGTGCCATGCTTCCCCACGGCTGGTTGTGTGATCGACATGGTTGTTCCGGAGCGCAGCGACGCTGGCGCCGCGCCCGGCGCGGCGCTCCCTGCGTGTTCCCTGCGGCGAGGCAAGGGATGGGCGCCGTTCACGCGCGTGGTCATTGGCCTGGCTCACGGGATCCGGTGACGTCCGCGCCTGTTGTTGTCGCCCGCGCACGGGTGTCGGGATTGCGCATGGATTCGCCGTGGAGTTCGAAGCGGATGGCGCCATGCACGAGACGATCGAGGATGGCATCGGCGACGGAGGGGTCCTTCACCTGGCGATGCCAGTCGGCGACGGGGAACTGGGAGGTGACGATGACCGAGCGGCGGCCGAAGCGGTCGTCGAGGATCTCGAGGAGGTCGCGTGCCCGCGCGGCATCGATGGGCGCCAGCGCCCAGTCGTCGATGATGATGAGGTCGATGCGGGCGAGGTCACGGTAGAGTTTGGGGATGGTGCCCTCGCCATGGGCGATGCGCAGGTCGGTGAGCAGCCGCGGCCCCCTGAGATAGAGAGCCTGGTAGCCTTCGAGACAGGCCTTGTGGGCGAGCGCGCAGGCGACCCAGCTCTTGCCGGTGCCGCAGGGTCCGGTGATCAGGATGTTGGCTCCCGAGCGGATCCACGCGCAGTCGGCGAGGCCGAGGACGACGCGGCGGGGAAGGCCGCGGGGGTGGACGAGGTTGATGTCCTCGAAGCAGGCGTCCTGGTGGCGCAGCCTTGCCTTCTTGAGACGCCGCATGAGGGCCCGGGAGCGGCGCTCGTCGATCTCGCGGTCGATGAGCAGCGAGAGGCGGTCCTCGAAGGGCATGTCGTCGAGATCGTGACGCGCCATCTGTTCGAGGAAGGCGGCCCGCATGCCGGGCAGGCGCAGGGAGGCGAGGCGTTCGGCGACGGGGTGGGCGATGGTCATGTGTAGGCCTCCGGTCCGCGGATGTTGGCATGATCGATGGCCACGCTTTCGGGCTCGGCGCCGGCGCGGTCGGCGTTGGTGCTCAGGATGGTGTTGAGGCCGCGCCAGGAGCGGGTGCCGAGGTCCATGGCGTAGCGGCAGGCGTCGTCGAAGCGTTCCGGCTCGTGGCCGGCGGCCAGCCGGAGCACGCCGTAGCAGGATCGGAAGCCGAGTTCCGGGTTGTTGGTCCGCTTCATGATGGCGGTGATGAAGGCAAGGACATGGGGCCCGATCGCCTGTGCCTGGTGTTCGAGCCGCTCCCGGGTCTCCTCGATGCCGGCGCGCTGGTGGTTCAACGGACGGTGTTCCTTGACGGTGGTGGTGCGGCCTTTGTCGCTGCGCAGATGGCCGGCGATCTTGCGGCCACGCAGGAAGATATCGATGGCAGGTCCACGCAGGCGCACGTCGACCTGCTTGCCGACGTACTGATGGGGCACCGAGTAGAGATGCCGGTCGATGGCAATGTGGTAGTCGGGGTGGACCTTGTTCTTGCGCCACAGCGTGCGCTGCCAGCGCCTCTCCGGCAGAGGC
This sequence comes from Alphaproteobacteria bacterium, assembly GCA_022823765.1. GTDB lineage: Bacteria > Pseudomonadota > Alphaproteobacteria > SP197 > SP197 > SP197. The sequence continues at coordinate 1,864 of JAJEHK010000274.1, forward strand.
TTCATGGCCGGCCGGTCGATGCTCTCGAAGCGGCTGTTCCTTGTCTCGCCGGAGCGGTCGGCATAGGGCCTGGCGTTGGCCGCGTCCACCAGGATCCCGATCTCCCGGTTGAGCGTCGCCAGGTCATGGAAGACGTGGTGGCGCAGGGGTGCGAGAACGCGGCGATAGCTGTGCAGCACCCCGTTCTCGGCGAGGGCCTTGTCGCGGGGCCGCCGTCTGCGGGCCGGAAGGGCATCGGTGCCGTAGTGCGTGAGCAGATCGGCGTAGGTCTCGTTCAATACCGGCTCGAAGCGCGAGGGCTTGATCACCGCCGCCTTGATGTTGTCGGGCACCACGATCCTGGGAATCCGTCCCATGTCTTCGAAGCAGCGCACATGGGAGGCACACCAGTCCTCGACCTTCTGGGTCAGCGTCGCCTCGACGTAGAGCCGCCCCGACACCCCCATCGCGGCCACGAACAGCTGTGCCTCGTGCTTCTCGCCGTCGATCGTGAGCGGCACGGTCATGCCGGCGTAGTCGACGAACAGACGTTCGCCGGGCAAGCGGTTCTGGCGCATCGTCACATCCTGCCGGGACCGCTCATGCTGGAACCGTCGGCACCACGTCGGATAGCTCATCCCCTCGGGGTGCGTCGTCCGCCATTCCTCCCACAACAGGAACAGCGTCACGCCGCGGCCGGCGAGGTCCTCCTCGACCCTGGCCCAGTCCACGTCACTCCCCGACACATCCCGCTTCGGCGGATAGAGCGCCGCCTCCAGCGCCTCGTCGTCCAGGTCACGGGCCTGCGGCCAGCTCAGGCCCGAGGCCGCAAACCGCTCCAGCGTCTGCGCCACCGAGCGCCGCGCCATGCCGCAGTGCCGGGCAATGAAGCGGCCGCTGCGCCCCTCATCAAAGTGACACGACAGAACCCTCTTCACCTTCCTCATCGGTAGTCTCTCCTGCGCCATCCCGGACCCCCTGGATCGATCGCGACAATCCAGACGACAGAATGGCTCCTCGGGTCGAACAGAAACGTTCGCTCCAAGGGGTGGCTACCATGGTGAGAATGGGCGGCTACGTTGAGTGAGAATCACCGGCTACGTTGGTGAGAATCCGCACGGGATGTCAGTGGCGTGCCATTCCCAAGTGTTTTCCGCCGTTTACGACGGTCCAGAACTATTTCTACGCGTGGCGCGACAGCGGTGTCTATGAGCGCATGCTGGATGCCTTGCGCGCGCGGGCGCGGGATCTGGCGGGA
>JAJEHK010000044.1 GCA_022823765.1 Alphaproteobacteria bacterium
TATGGCGGCGCCTATGTCGTCATGGCCTCGAAGCACCTGCGTGGCGACATCAACTACGCCTGGCCGACGGCAGAGGTGGCGGTCATGGGATCGAAGGGAGCGGTCGAGATCATATTCCGTTCCGATCTTGACGATCCCGGACGCATGGAGGCTCGTACGGCAGAGTACCAGGAGCGCTTCGCCAATCCTTTCGTCGCCGCCTCGAGGGGGTTCGTCGACGACGTCATCATGCCGCGCAATACACGCAGGCGACTGTGCAACGCGCTTCGCATGCTGCGTGGCAAGGAGTTGAGCAACCCGTGGAAGAAACACGATAACATTCCCCTGTAATCACGGCGGTATCTGGACGTGTTCAACCGAATTCTCATTGCCAACCGGGGGGAAATCGCCTGCCGGATCATTGCCACGTGCCGGACGATGGGCATCGCCACGGTGGCAGTTCATTCACAGGCCGACGAGGATGCGCTCCACGTCCGGATGGCCGATGAGTCCTTTCCCATCGGGCCGCCGCCGCCTGGAGAGAGCTACCTTGTCATCGACAGGATCATCGATGCCCTCGTGAGATCGGGAGCCGAAGCGGTCCACCCCGGTTTCGGCTTTCTTGCCGAGAACGCCCGCTTCGTCGAGGCGGTCGAGGCCGCGGGCGCCGTCTTCATTGGCCCGCCTGCCAGCGCCGTTGCCGCCATGGGCGACAAGATTGAATCCAAGAGGATTGCCCAAGCCGCCGGAGTCAGCGTGGTTCCCGGCAGTGCGTCCGAGACGAGTGATGTCGACGAGGCCCTCGCAGCCGCCCGCGACATCGGTTATCCGATCATGATCAAGCCGGCAGCCGGTGGCGGCGGCAAGGGAATGCGGGTGGCTGGCGATGACGATGAGCTCGTCGAGGGATTCCGGTCCTCGCAATCGGAGGCCGCTACCGCCTTTGGTGATACCAGGGTCTTCCTCGAGAAGTTCATCACTCACCCACGCCATGTCGAGATCCAGCTCCTGGCCGACAATCACGGCGCCGTGGTGTCTCTCAACGAGCGGGAGTGCTCGATCCAGAGGCGTCATCAGAAAGTGATCGAGGAAGCGCCGAGCCCGCTCATCGACAAGGAGACGCGCCGGTCGATGGCCGGAGAAGCGTGTGCCCTGGCGCGTGCCGTCAACTACCGGTCGGCGGGCACGGTCGAGTTTGTCGTCGACCCCGAAAGGAACTTCTACTTCATGGAGATGAACACCCGTCTCCAGGTCGAGCATCCGGTGACGGAGTTCATCACCGGAGTCGATATCGTCGAACAGATGATCCGCATCGCCGCCGGCGAACCCCTTGCCTTCACTGCCGACGATGTCGGCATCGACGGTTGGTCCATCGAGGCACGAATCTATGCCGAGGACTCGCGCCGCGGATTTCTCCCGTCGATCGGCCGCCTGCGCACCTACCGGCCTCCGCAGACCACCCGGTCTTTGAGGATTGACAGTGGCGTGGAGGAGGGGTCCGAGGTGACGATGTTCTACGATCCCATGATCGCCAAGCTGGTGGTGCATGGCAAGGACCGGCGGGGCGCCATTGCTGGGATGCGCCACGCCCTTGATTCCTTCGAGATCAGAGGCGTTCAGCACAACATCGACTTTCTGGCGGCAATCATGCGTGATCCGCAGTTTGCCGCAGGCGACATGACGACCGCCTTCATCGATCGCACCTGGCCTGACGGCTTTTCCGGCGCGCCCGTGACGGAACGCGAGAGAACGGTGCTGACCGGCGTGGGCCTCCTTGCCCACCTCAGGGTTCTCGAGCGTGACCGCAGGATCACGGGCACGTTGCGTGAACCGGAGCCGATGGTCCGTGACTGGGTCGTGCAGTTCCCCGGTGAGCAGTTCGAGGTGTCGGCCCGGTTGACCGGGGACGGTATCGTCTGGGGAAACGGCGGGCGCGACATCACGGTCATGAGTTCCTGGAGTCCGGGCCAGACGCTGTTTCACGGTGAGGTGGACGGCCGCCCGGCCGTCGTTCAGGTGCAACGCCAGGGGACTTCATGGGAACTTTCGCATGCCGGCATCAGCGAGCAGATGACGGTACTGTCGGGCGGAGCGGCGAAGCTGTTGTCGCGGATGCCGACAAGACCGGCTGCCGATCTCTCCCGCCTTGTCACCTCGCCGATGCCCGGTCGAATTGTCGATCTTGCGGTCGGGGAGGGCGACGTGATCGAGACGGGTCAGGTGCTCGTCGTCATTGACGCCATGAAGATGGAGAACGTGCTGCGCGCGGAGCGCTCAGGCGAGATCGCGAAGGTCCATGTCGCTGTCGGCGACTCGGTTTCCGTTGATTCCACACTCCTCGAATACGCTGCGCATGCCTCCCCATGACCACCGGTCCGGGTCACGAGCGAAGGATCAGGGTGACGGTCTCCGGCCGGGTACAGGGCGTGTGGTACCGGGCATGGACACGCGAGGAAGCACGTGACCTGGGCCTTGACGGCTGGGTTCGCAACCGCAGCGACGGTTCCGTGGAAGCGGTCCTTGCCGGCAGCCGGGAGGATGTCGACACAATGCTGGGCCTCCTGGAACAGGGACCGCCGCTGGCGGTCGTCGAAATGGTCGCGTGGGAGCCGTTCGCGGAAGAGGTAGCTTGCGGTTTCGCTCAACGCCCCACGGCGTGAAACACGTCCCGGAAGGTCTCTTCCATGGCCGTGCGCAACGCATCGCCCTCCACCTCGATACCGAGCGCCGCCAGGGATGTCACGCCGTGAGACCTGATGCCGCAGGGCACGATGCGGCCATAAGGCGCGAGATCCGGGGCACGGTTGATGCTGATTCCGTGAAACGTCACCCAGCGGCGCACGCGTATGCCGATGGCCGCGATCTTGTCCTCGCGGCCGCACGCGCCGACCACCCAGACCCCGACGCGGTCCCGGCGGCACTGACCCTTCACACCGAAGCGCTCCAGTGTCCTGATGATCCAGGTTTCAAGGTTTCCGACAAAGGCATGCAGGTCGTGTCCCCGGCGGGCGAGATCGAGCATGACGTAGGCAACCTGCTGTCCCGGTCCATGCCAGGTGTAGCGGCCGCCACGCCCGGTGCGGTAGACCGGAATGTCTCCGGCATCGATGAGTTCATCCTCCTGCGCGCTCGTTCCCGCCGTGAAGAGGCTCGGGTGTTCGAGCAGCCACACCGTTTCCGGCGCCTCGCCGGCGCGAATGCCGGCAGCCGTTTCTTCCATGGAGCGCACCGCATCCGGATAGTCCACCGGCCGGTCGCTCACCTTCCAGCGAACAGATGTCATGGGCGCCAAACTAACAGATCACCCATGCCACCCGGAACCTGGGTACTCTGATCACTGCTCCATCCCATGGCCTCGATCACACGTGTCGATAGATCTGCGTTTCATCGACATGTCAAAAGCACATGTCGACGGAATCGACATGACCATTCAGAGCCTGACGCCAGCTCTCGATGCAAGGATACACGTCATCCGTCCAGCGGCATGACCGGACACGACACCGGCAATACTCAGTGAATGTCTCCCAAGTCCGTCTGCATCCGTTTTCGGTCGATGACACACACCCTTGCCGCGGGACTATATGTCGATATATTTGCATTTCATCGACATGTCAAAAGCACATGTCGATGGAATCGACATACCCGGAGAGCGCATCGACATGAACTTCGATCCCGGTCGTCCCTTCAATGACCTTCCGAACCTGCCACCGGCAGTTGAAACCGAGACACACGCCATCCTTCGCAGCTGCATTGCTGCGCGCACGGCACTGGAAGAGCTTCGGGTTTCCGGGAGGCTTATCCCGAACCAGGCAATGCTGATCAACTCGATCCCCCTGCTTGAAGCGCAGGCGAGTTCCGAGATCGAGAACATCGTCACGACGACCGACCGGCTGTTCCGCCATGCCAACGACGCGGCGGGTCGGGCGGACCCGGCCACCAGAGAGGCCCTGCGCTACCGCACGGCCCTCTACCGCGGCTTCACGATGCTGAAACGCAGGCCGGTTTCGACCGCCATGGCGGTCGAAGTCTGTCGAACGATCAAGGGAGTTGAGCTTGATGTTCGCAGTACGCCTGGAACCACGTTGATCAATGATGCAACCGGCGAGGTCATCTACACTCCGCCTGAGGGAGAGGACCTTCTCCGGCGAAAGCTGGCGAACTGGGAGCACTATATTCACGAAGGAGGAGAACTCGACCCGCTGATCCGGCTTGCTGTCATGCATTATCAGTTCGAGACAATTCACCCGTTCGTTGACGGAAACGGTCGGACAGGACGCGTGTTGAACCTGCTCTATCTCGTCGACAAGGGCCTACTCGACATTCCCGTGCTCTACCTCAGTCGGCACATCATCCGGAACAGGGCACTCTACTACCGGTATCTGCGTGAGGTGACGACCCGGCACGCCTGGGAAGCCTGGATCCTGTTCATTCTCGAGGCTGTCAGGACGACAGCCGAATGGACCACGGGAAGAATCAATGCGATCCGGGTGCTTCTCGACGAGACGGCCGATGCAGTGCGCCAGGAGCTTCCGAAGACATACTCCCGTGAACTGGTCGAATTGATCTTCGTGCAACCCTACTGCCGAATCAGCGATGTGGTGGCCTCGGACATTGCCAGACGTCAGACGGCCGCCGTCTACCTGAAGTCCCTCGCAGCCGAAGGCATCCTCGAGGAAGTCAGGGCGGGACGCGAGAACCTCTACATCAACCGGCCTCTCTTGGCGCTCCTAGCCGAGGCCGAGTGAGCATGCCCGGGGCGCGCGGCCGCAAGGCGGCGCGCGCGCCCAAAGACAGTCAGACCACGCCACCCGGTACGGTCAACGAAACCCTGGAACCAGGATCGCTACAATCAGGAGTTCTCTGCACTACGCGACCAAGGAGTGCCGGAACGCGAGCTATCCGAAGTTCATGGCACAGCAGGGATACGATCTCCTGACAACCATCCAGATCACTCTCAAGGACCAGCTTGTCACGATGGTCGGAGGCTTGCGACAGGACCCCACCGTAAACTCCGAGTGGTTACTTCTGTGAAGAATTCGATTGGGAGAATTTCATGAACATCGACGGCTTCGTTGACCATTCGCCAGGCAGCATGCCGAAAACCCACGTTCGACTTGACGAGGTCTCGGCCACGTTGCCGAGCGCCTTCTACTACGATCGTGCTCACCACGAACTCGAGCTCAGACAGATCTGGCACAAGGAGTGGTTGTTGGTCGGAAGGGCGGACAAGATAGCGGCAGTCGGGGACTATCAGGTCGTCGAGGTCGGTGACCAGAGCGTCATCGTTACCCGTGGCAGGGATCACCGGTTACGGGCCTTTCACAATACCTGCCGACACCGCGGCTCGATTCTTTGTCAGAAATCGTAA
>JAJEHK010000332.1 GCA_022823765.1 Alphaproteobacteria bacterium
ACGGCCGGGAGGCGACCGCGGACCACAGCTGAAGTCCGGTGCGCATGACCGGCGGCGAGGCGCCGCGCTGCGCCTCTTCGTCGCGCAGGCGGCGCAGGATGCCGGGCACGGGGATCCTCATCGGGCAGACTTCCTCGCAGCGTCCGCACAACGACGAGGCGTTGGGCAGATGCGAGGTCCGGGCGAGCCCGGCGAGGGAGGGTGTGAGCGCCGCGCCGATCGGACCGGAGTAGGGAGAGCCGTAGGCATGCCCGCCGACCTTGGCATAGACCGGGCAGGCATTGAGACAGCACCCGCAACGGATGCAGCGCAGGAGTTCGCGGTTCGGCCCGCCGAGGAGGTCCGTGCGTCCATTGTCGACCAGGACGACATGAAAGGCCTCGGGGCCGTCGTGGTCCTCGTGGCGCCGGGGGCCGGCTGAGAAGGTCGTGTAGGACGTCATGTCCTGGCCGGTCGCCGAACGGGCCAGAAGGCGCAACAGGGTGGAGGCGTCCTCGAGGGTCGGGACGATCTTCTCGATCCCTGCCAGCACCACGTGGACGCGAGAGAGAAGCTGGGTGAGGTCTCCGTTGCCCTCGTTGGTCACGATCACCGTCTGGCCGGTCTCGGCGATCAGGAAATTGGCGCCGGTGACTCCGACGTCGGCCGCGAGGAAGCGGCCGCGAAGCATCTGCCTCGCATCGGCGAGAAGGCCGTCGAGGTCGTCGGCTTCGCGGTCGGGGAGATCCTCGTGATGGTGGTTGAAGAGGGCGCTGACCTGGCGCCGGTTCTTGTGAATGGCGGGGGCGATGATGTGGCTGGGAGCCTCGCCGGCGAGCTGCACGATGTATTCGCCGAGATCGGTCTCCACCGCCTCGATGCCCGCCTGTTCGAGCCAGGCGTTGAGCCCGATTTCCTCGCTCACCATGGTCTTTCCCTTGGTGACGGTCGATGCCCCGGCGTCGCGGCAGATCTTCAGCACGATCCGGCGTGCCTCGGCGTCGTCGCGCGCCCAGTGAACGCGGCCCCCCGAAGCCTCCACGGCCTCCTCGAAGGCGACGAGATAGGTGTCGAGGTGATCGAGGACATGGTTCTTGATGCCGACCGCCTCGTCGACCAGGGAGTCGAACTCCGGCAGCGAGTCGCGGGCCCGGGCCCGCCTTGCCAGGAAGTTGCCCCTGAGCTTGGCGAGATTGGCCTGCAGCTGGTCATCCGAGAGCGCCTCGTCGGCGCCTTCGCGAAACCGCTCGCTGCTCAGCCGGTGGAGCGTCACGGATCCGCCTCGCCTATGGCGGGTCCTGCCGCGTCGTCGGCCAGCACCTCCGCCACGTGACGCACCTTCACGGGCGAGCCCTGGCGGCGCAGGACCCCGGCAATGTTGAGCAGGCATCCGAGGTCCGCCGAGAGAACCGTGTCGGCGCCCGTTTCCTCGAGACTCGCCGCCTTGTCCCTCGCCATGGCGGTGGAGATGGCCGGATACTTGACGCAGAATGTGCCGCCGAAACCGCAGCACACCTCCCTGTCCTTCGCTTCCTTCATGACCGTTCCCTCGACGCCGCCAAGCAGGATCCTCGGGGCCTCCCGGGTGCCGGCCTCGCGCAGGCACGAGCATGAATCGTGCCAGGTGACCGTCCCCTCGAAGCGGCTTGCCGTCCTCGTGACGCCCCGGACCTCGACGAGAAAGCGGGTGAGCTCGAAGGTGCGCTGGCTGAGGGCGCGGGCGCGCTCCTCGTCGCGGGTTCCCTCGAAGAGGCTGGGGTAGTGCTTCGTCACCATCCCGGTGCACGAGCCCGAAGGCGCCACCACGTAGTCATAGTCCTCCAGCGCATCGAGCATGGTCCGGGCGACCTTCATGGCGAGGTGGCGCTCGCCTGAATTGTAGGCCGGCTGCCCGCAGCACGACTGCGCCGGGACCTCGACGTCGCACCCTGCATCCTCGAGCAGGCGCACCGCGGCAAACCCGACCGACGGACGGAAGAGGTCGACGAGACAGGTGACGAGGAGCGCCACGCGGGGGCGGGTCTCTCTCATGGTTCGGCGGAGGCCATGAGCGAGACCGCGATGGTCGCCGGCAGCAGGACCCAGGAGCGCCCCGGGGATTTCATGGCGCCGGCCATCCGGGCGGCCCAGTCGCCGGCGCCGAAGAAGATGTCGCCGCGCACCGCGCCGGTAATGGCGCTGCCGGTGTCCTGGGCGATCATGAGACGCCGCCATGGCGCGCCGTCGGGCAGCGTCGTCTCCAGCCAGAGAGGCACCCCGTAGGCGAAGAAGGCGTCGTCCACGGCGAGGCTGCGCCCCGGAGTCAGGGGTACGCCCTGGGCCCCTACCGGTCCCTCGCCCTCGAGTTCGCGGAAGAAGACATAGCTGCGGTTGAGGGCAAGGAGGCCGGCCGCCTCGTCCGGACGGGCGGCGAGCCAGGCCCGGATCGACGCCATGGAGATGTCGTCGGCCGCGATCTCTCCGCGCCGGATGAGTTCCTTGCCGATCGACGTGTAGGGGTGCCCGTTGCCGCCGGCGTATCCGAGCAGGACCTCGCCGCCATCCTCGAGGCGAACCCTGCCGCTTCCCTGGACATGCAGGAAGAAGGCATCGACAGGGTCGTCGACCCAGAGGAGTTCGAGACCCATGCCGTCGAGGGCGCCGGCATCGATGGCGGCGCGGTCGGGGAGCGGCGACAGGCCGGACGGCATCCGGTAGATCGGCCAGAGCCAGGGTCCGGTCCTGGTTCTTGAACCCGCGAGGAGGGGTTCGTAGTACCCGGTGAAGAGACTGCCGCCGGCGCCGGTGACGCGCCACGGGCGGAACCAGGTCTCGAAGAAGGCCTTCGCGTCCCTGCCGGAGGTGTTGCGGGCCAGCCGGCATCGCTCCTGCCACAGCGCCACGGCCGCCATGGCGGGCTTGCGGCCGAGGGAGGCGTCCGGATCCTGCCGCTCGATGGCCTCGCACGACGTCACGAAGGCGGCGAAGGCCGCCGCGTGGTCGTCCTCGTCCCAGCCCTCGATGTCGGCGAAGCGCGCGTCCTCGAGGCTGAAGTCTGCGAGGCGGTCGCCCCCGCGGTCGCATCCGTTGACGGCGAGCATGAGACCGAGGAGCGCCGGAATGGCCAGCCGGCGGAATCCCGCCACGTCAGGCGGGGCTGCGGGTGGCGACCAGCAGCCAGTTGGGATCGCGTGCACGGGTGTCGCGGGAGAATGTCCAGATATCCGTCACCTCGATGGTGCTCGTCGGATCTCCGGCGATGATCCGGTTCTCGCTGTCCTTGACCACGTCGATCTGGTTGGAGCGGAAGCGCACCGTGATGCTCGCCTGTCGGCCGCTCATGACGGCTTCGATGGCCTCGCAGTCGACGATGGCCACCAGTTCGATCTGCCGTATCGCGCCGTGCTGGTCGCGATCGTCTATGGCCTGGCTGAAACTGCGATGGACCTCTTCGTCGAGGAACCCCCGGACGGGTTCGAGGTCGCCCTTGTGGAAGGCATCGAGGATCATGCCGAACGCCTGGCGTGCCCCGGCGTGGAACTCGTCCACGTTGAAGCCGCGATCGGCGCGCCTGATCCTGTCGAGACCCTGGGCCAGGGGATCTCCCGATTCGTCCGCCGTGCCGTCTTCCTTTTCCTGGCGCCTGAAGGGCAGTACGGTTCCCTGATCGTCGTTGTCGGCGACCGGACCTGGCATCGGCGCTGGCGGCGGCTGTTCGTTCCCGGTCCGCCGCCCGAGGACATTGAACAGTTTGAAGAAGATCACTGCCGCCAGCACGGCGAAGATCAGAATGTCCACTTTCCGCCCGCCACGTCGAATCGTCGTAGGTCGGCATGGGTGATGCCGCCTCCCGATCAATCTAGTCCCTTGCCGCGCCGGGGTCGAGTCGCCAGTGGCGCGGCCGGGCCAACATCCCTATAGATAGGCGTCATGCCCATCCTTCTCCTCGCCCTCTTCATCGGCCTCCCCCTCGTCGAGGTGTGGCTGCTCGTCGAGGTCGGCGGTCTCGTCGGCGCCTGGTGGACGGTTGCGCTCTGCATCGCGACGGCCGTTGCCGGCGCGGCCATCGTGCGCCACCAGGGCCGCTCGACTCTCGAAAGGGTGCGCACCACCCTGCGTCAGGGCAGGATGCCGCTGGGCGACATGTTCGCCGGCGCCTGCATTCTCGTCGCCGGCGTGATGCTCCTGGTCCCGGGTTTCTTCAGCGACGCGGCGGGGTTCCTGCTCCTGCTTCCCCCGTTCCGCGCCGTCCTCGCCCTTGCTCTCGGCCGCTTCATCCACGTCGCCGCCGCGCAGTCCCGTCACGACGGCCGCACCATCGAGGGCGAGTGGGAACCCGTCGACGACCCCCCGAAGGGCCGCCTCGACCGTCCCTGAAATCCACGATCCGAAGTGAACGTGGCCGCTTGCCCCGACCCTTGCCGATGACGGAGAGTGACGGGAAGCCGAAGCGAGGGAATTCCGTCATGCAGCTGGAAGGTTCGTGCCACTGCGGCGCCATACGGTTCCGTGTGCGTTCCGCCCACCCCTATCCCTTCAACCTCTGCTACTGCAACATCTGCCGAAAGACCGGCGGCGGCGGTGGCTATGCGATCAACCTCGGCGCCGACTACGAGAGCCTGGAGGTCGAGGGCGAAGAGCATCGCAGCGTCTACAACGCGGTGATGCGCGAGGAGATCAGCCAGGCCCAGCGCAGCTTCTGCGCTCTTTGCGGCACATCGCTGTGGCTGTGGGACCCGCGCTGGCCGGAGCTCGTGCACCCCCTGGCCTCCGCCATCGACACCGAGCTTCCCGTTCCTCCCGAACGCACCCACCTGATGCTCGCGGACAAGCCCTCCTGGGTCGAGGCCCGCATCGAGCCGAAGGACCGGCAGTTCGACGGCTACCCGGAGGAATCTCTGGCCGAGTGGCACGAGCGCCTGGGCCTTTCACGCCCCGACTGACGCCTCCCGGATCGCTCGGCCCCTTCAGGAAGAGGCCGGACCCTGCGCCGCAGTCGCGGCCTCATGGAGCAGGGCATGGGTCCGGGCGCGGCCATGGCGTTCATGGTAGCGGGTGCGGTGAGCTGCATTCCGGCCATGGTAGCCGTGTGGTCGATCGTGCGCCGGCAGGTGTTCGCCGCCTACCTCTGCTTCGGCGTCGCCTGCGCGATCCTGAGCGGGCTCTCGTTCGCAGTTCTCATCCCGTGACCGCCGTGAGCGCTCCCGGCAAGAGCTTGGCCATGATCGCTCCATCGACGACGATGTCGATGCCGGTGATGAACGACACCTTGTCCGAGAGCAAAAACAGGCAGGCGTGGGCGATATCCTCCGGCTGGACGAGGCGGTCCAAGGAGGTGTGCGTGGTCGAAGCGTCGGCGCATGAATTCTGCAGGCCGCAATTCAGGGGTCGCGCCGCGGAAACGATTCCTGACGGTCATGACGTTCTGCCCGCCGGTGTAAACCTGGTACCTGCACGATGGCTGGGTTCCCGTTGTCGCTTGCCGGGAAAACAGAGCTGGTATATATGGCCAGCTATAGATTGGAGGCCGACTGTGACCAACGCAGCACAGCAAAGGGCGACCCGGAACTACCGAGCGCGTCTGGAACAGCGTGGCTTCAAGCGGTTTGAGGTCATGGCGCTCGAAACCGACCGGGACATGCTGCGCACACTTGCGCGTCGCCTGGCCGAAGACGGGCCGGAGGCGGATCGGGCACGAGCTGCGGTCAAGGCGCTGGTTGCGGTTGGTCCGCGAAAGCCTGGCGGGATTCTGGCAGCGCTCCGCCGCTCGCCGTTGGTCGGTGCCGATCTCGACCTGTCGCGGCCGCGGATTGAAGGACGCAGGGTCGATCTTTGACGCGATATCTCCTCGACACCAACATCATCAGCAACGCTGTCAAGCCGCAACCATCCGGGCACCTGATCGAGTGGATGGCCGGCCAGCGGGACGAAGACCTGTTTGTCTCCTCACTGACTGTTGCCGAGATTCGGCGCGGCATTCTCGAACTGCCCGGCGGCAGGAAGAGGGACGGCCTCGAAGCCTGGTTTGCAGGCGGAGAAGGACCTCAAGCGCTCTTTGCGGGGCGCATACTGTCATTTGACGACAAGGCCGGTCTGATCTGGGCCCGCTTGATGGCCGAAGGCAAGGCGGAGGGCCGTCCGCGCAGAGCTCTCGACATGATCCTCGCGGCTGTGGCGGAGGTGAACGACTGCGTGGTTGTGACGGATAACGAACGCGATTTCCGAGGACTTCAGATCGTCAACCCTTTGCGTTAGCTGGCGAAGGACGAAGAGTCTCGGTGTCAGGTCGCGAGGTCTCCGCACTCACGGAAACGACGTCACATGGCGAGGCTGCCTTCGATACTGGCAGCATCCTCCTGGTCTTCAGTCATTTCCAGGTGCTTGCGTTCCTCCCGGGAGAGCGTCGAGTTCGTCGTCAGGGCAGATGTGTCGGCAGTGAGTCGCGGAGCGGCCGGATGTGCTCGATCTCGATGCCGCAGCAACCTCCGACCACCTGAACGCCGGCGTCGACGCAACGCGTGGCCCACGCCACGAATTCCTCGGGCGAAACCGGCGTCTCCTTCGTCCTGTCGCGGTAGGTGTCGACATAGTCCAGGCGCTCGGCCTCGGGATAGACGCAGATCGGCCCCTTCCACCTCGAGCGCACGACGTCGAGAGCCGCGTCGGTCGCACTGATGGCCGAGTGGAAGACGCAGACCACGTCGCCGCCAAGCGCCATCACCTCGTCGAATCCCTCGGCGATGGTCTGGGGAGACGTGTAGCCGAGCCTGGGTGTCTCATCGCCCTTGTCCTGTCTGACCATGAAACCGGGCCACACCGGCAGACCGGTCGCCAGACAGGCCTCGACAACCCACTTGCGATGAACATTGCCGCCGGTCGATTCGGCGATCAGGAAATCGACCCCGGCCTCGGCCAGTATCTCGGCCTGCTGGTGGAGATTCGCCTGGGCCTGGGCCTCGGAGGTCTCGCTGCGGCGCGCTTCGTAATCTCCCTCGCTGGCGACCCTCAGGCCGAAGTTCGCCACGGAACCGGCAATCAGAACCGGACGGTCCCCCGCCGCCTTGTCGCGGGCGTCCTCGGCCAGCATGACGGCGCGCAGGTTGAGTTCGACAACCTTGTCGCCGAGACCGAGGGGCTCGAGGTTGTGGCGCGCCGATGCGTAGGTGTTGGTGGTGATGATGTCGGCGCCGGCAGCGATGTACTCCTCGTGCATGCGGCGCACGGTGAAGGGATGGGTCTCCAGCGCCGCCCCCGCCCAGGCCAGCCCGGACATGGGCACACCCATGCTCTGGAGCCTGGTGCCGATGGCGCCGTCGAGCATGATGACCTCGCGCCGTGCCATGCGCCTCTCAAGATCTGCGTACGCGCTCACACTGCCCTCCACGGATTGAGTTCGAGCCCGAACACTACATCACCGGGACTTCCGGCCGAAAGCGTGTGCCACCGGAAACGGAGGGAATCACTGGGACACCCTGAAGCAGGGCGCGCGGTCCACCGGGTGGTGCCCCGCATCCGTCGAATTCAGGTGTGTCATCCCGGACCCGCACAACCCATGTCGCACACTGGCCGACAATCGGCTATGAACGGGCCCTTGCCTCAACGGGGAGCATCCATGCATGGCTGAGGAAACCGCTGCCGCGGAACGGGTACAGGCCAAGCTTCGGCTGCACTCGCAGTTCCTGCAGGACCTCTCCTTCGAGAGCCCGCGGGGTGCGGCGGGCGTTGCCGCGGCGGCCGACAACAAGCCCGAGGTCGAGGTCAACCTCAACATCGACTCGCGCCAGCTCCAGGAGGCGTTCTACGAGGTCGCGTTGAGGATCACGGTCAATGCGACAAGGGAGGAGGAGCCCTGGTTCCTGGTCGAGCTCGACTACCGGGGTGTGTTCTCGATGGCCGATGTCGACGACCAGGCGCGGGCGCCGATGCTCCTGATCGAGGGCCCGAGGATGCTCTTCCCCTTCGCCAGGCGAATCATTGCCGATGTCGTGCGCGATGGCGGATTCCCGCCGCTCCTCATGGAGCCGGTCGACTTTGTCGGACTCTTTCGTCAGCACGCCCTCGCCCGGCAGGAGCAGGCCAAAGAAACCGAAGACGACTGACCCGCCCGTCAGGGCAGGCGGTCGCCGCGCACCGGAACTCCGAGATCACGCGCCAGGATCTCGTGCATGTGAACGGCGCCCTGGAGGCGGCCTCCGTCCTCGCACACGAGGAAGGTGAAGCGGTTTTCCTCCATCAGCCGCAGGGCATCGAACATCAGCGCATCGCTTGCGATCGCCATGGGCGAGGCGGTCATGATGGAGTCCGCGACAAGGGCGTCAAAACCGGAACGGTCGGCCAGCGCCCGGCGGATGTCGCCATCGGAGATGACGCCGACCGAGCCGACCGGCGGCAGGGTGGCGGGGTTCGCCTCGCAGACCACGGCAAAGCCGCGGGCGCCGGTCGTGATGACATCGAGAACCTCCCAGATGGAGGCGCCGGGCTTCACCCAGGGCAGCGTGGAAGCCTCCAGCATGACGTCGCGCACCGTCATCAGGCCGCGGCCGAGAAGGCCTCCCGGATGAAGGCCGCGGAACTGTTCGGGAGTGAACCCGCGAATGGTGAGGCTGGCGATCATCAGCGCATCGCAGAGCGACAGCGTGGTGGTCGAAGACGAGGTGGGCGCCAGGCGGTGCAGTCCGGCCTCGTCGGCGACCTTGGTCTCGATCACCCAGTCGCTGTGCTCGGCGAGGAGACAGTCCCTGAAGGCCGTGATGGTGGCAATGCGCACACCGAAATCCTTCAGGTAGGGGGTGAGGATGCGCAATTCGTCGGTGGCGCCCGAATGGGTGAGCAGTACGGCGAGAGTCGCGTCCCGCGCCTGCCCGAGATCGCCGTGAAGCGCTTCCTGGGGGTGGATGAAGGCGGCGCGATGGCCGGTCGACACCAGGCTGGCGACGAACTTCGTGCCGATGTGACCGGACTTGCCGACGCCGAGCACCACCGTGCGGCTCTCCGCCGCGCCGAGCGCCTCGGCCGTGGCGAGGAAGTCCGGGCCGAGTGCATCGGCCGCCGCGTCGAGGCACGAGGCCGCTTCGCTCAGAACCTCGCGCGCCGCATCGAGCGGTGCGGCAAGAGAGGCGGGGGTGTCCCTGGAAATGTCGTCCATGACCGCAACCGCACTCCCGGGAACCCTAGAGAAGGCGACAGTATAGACGCCACGAAATCGCGGGCCAATCGAGCGGAACAGGTCCATGGAGCAATGCGCCCCGTGTGCCTATAGTGGGCCCCGGTTCGCGATGATGAGGAAGGCGTCATGGCAGACTACGTCGCCACATTCTCCTACCAGGCAGCGGTATCCCATGCGCCGCAGTTCGCTCCCGGGACATACCGTCACTTCACCGTGACGCCGGCCACCGGTGCGATCGGCGCGGTCATCCAGGGCATCGACCTGGCGAAGGCCTGCGACGAGGCGATCGGTGAACTCGAACAGGCGCTCGTCGATCACATAGCCCTCATGATTCGCGACCAGGATCTCGAACCGTCGGACCAGGTCGCCCTGGCGCGGCGTCTCGGCACGCCGATGCCGTGGCCCTATGCGAAGAAGATGGAGGGCCATCCGGAGATCACCGAACTCGTCCAGGAGCCTGAAGACAAGTATGCCTTCGGCGGCAGCTGGCATTCGGATTCATGCAACTTCGAGCGTCCGCCGAAGTACACGATGGCCTATGCCATCGCCTGCCCGCCGGTTGGCGGGGACACGGCCTTTTCCAACCAGTACCTCGCCTGGGAGACGCTCGACGAGGCGCTGAAGACCGAACTCGCCTGCGTCCGCTGCGTCAATTCCTCGGCGCTGGGATACGGCACCTCGGCAATCGACGAGGAGGTGACGGGCAACACGGCGACGCCCATTTTCTGTTTGCAAGACCTGTTCAACGAGGTCCTGCACCCGATCTGCCGCACGCACCCGGTCACGGGCCGCAAGGCGCTCTACACCAATGACGCCTTCACTGCCCGCTTCGAGGGAAGGTCGCAGCAGGAGAGCCTCCCGTTGCTGCGCCGTCTCTGGAGGCACTCCATCACCCCCGAATTCACCTGTCGCCTGAGCTGGAAGCCGAAGTCCCTGGCGATCTGGGACAACCGCTGCTGTCTCCACTACGCCCACAGCGACTACCCGGGCCACCGCCGCCACCTGAGACGCATCGTCATCGAAGGTGAACGGCCCTATTAGGTGTCTGCCAGCACGATGTAACGCAGCACTCGCGCTCAGAAATCATCGCTCAGCACCCGGCGGCGGACTGCCCTCTTTGGGCTGCGCGCTCGCTCGAGGGTCTTGCCTTCGTCGTCGCGATCGGGGTCGGCCACTTCGCGCATGTGACCGAGCAGCCCCAACACCCACAGCGCGCCCAGATAGGCCGCAACACCGGTCGTCGGCTTGCCTCTCTCGATGTCGGCGACCACGAACCGGGAGACGCCTATTAGCTCTGCCAATTCGGACTGCGAGAGCGTGCGGCGCAGTCGAGCCGTTCGGATGTTCCGGCCCAGCCGTTCCAGCGATTCCTCGACAGGGGCTGGGGGAAACACACCGATCTTCGTTGGTCTGGGCATGTGGTTTTCCGACAACAATAGTGGGCTTTATGTTGACTGTAATGGACATTTCCGTTGTCTACAGTCAATTGTGACGACCTTGTTCGAGAACCAGCGCCGCTCCTGCAACCGAGCCAGGTCAGACCCCGGGCCACCACTGGCCTTCCATGTCCTCGTCATCGAAATTCACTGCTGCTCCAGGATCCGTCCCTCACTTTCCGGCGGGGGTGTTCGCAGTGCAGTGCAATGTGTCGTGCGGCGATCCCAGAGACTACGGACTGTCAGGCATGGGAGCGACGCCGGGCGCTGTCGCCGGCGACAGCGCCGCACGGCTCGAAATCGTGCCGGTACAATGGTGCGACAAACCGGCGGCAAAGCTGCAGGATGCGGTGCCTCCGGGTCATACCGTATCCAGTGGCTCGGGGGTGTTGGATTGTATGGTCATGTATGTGCCGTAGCACGTTCATTTCACTGTCATGTCAGAGTACCAGTAGATAATATCTTGATAATACGACACAATAGTTCATCCAATAAACGCTGATGCCGAACTCATTTCCTCGTCATTTCGGAGTCATGTCGTGCAGGTTTCGGTGGAGAGGTCTTCGGACACCCTCGTCGAAGTCCGCGGCGCCCGTTGGCGGGCGCCCTGGCTATCGCTGGTCAGGGGCGGCACGCCATGGGAGCACATGACTCGCCGCTCCTGAAACCCGGACACCCGGCGGACGGGAGTGGATGGCGACGATGGCGATGTCGCCCGGGAGCGTGGTTCCCTCTCTCACCCACCAGGTGTCCGTGCCGTCCGTGATGCCGGCGCGAAGGTCGCCCGAGGTCCCGAGGATGCTGAACCAGCCGTAGTCCGGAGGCGGCTCGGCAATGTCAGGGGGAGCCGCAGGGGCCTCGAAGGCCTCCGCGATGACGGTTTCATCGATGAGCGGTTCCCCGGGCTGCAGTCCGGCGAGGCGTTCCTCGTTCTCGAGGACTTCGGCCACGAGCTCCTGGCGTTTGCTGCAGAGCGCCAGGAGCTCGCCCTCGACGGCCAGGGCGGCCAGGACGTCGTCGCCCGCCACCGCCGTCGCCAGCCTGGTGCGCAGGAGATCGCGGGCGCATTCGTCCATGGCAGGTTCCTCGCCGGCGCCCGGGGCGGCGCCGAGAGCCAGCGCCGCGCAGGTGCAGACGGCGCGGAAGATCTCCCGCGCCGTCATCGCCCGATCAGCCGACATCGCCCGGTCCGCCACCGCCGGGGCCGCCGCAACCGCAGCCGTTGCCTCCGCTGTTGCCATCATTGCCGTTGGACGGACCCCCGCGATCACCGCCATCGCGTCCGCCGCCGCGCCTGCCGTGGTGACCCTCGGTCGTGCCTGGGTGGGGGGCGGACTTCGCCTCGTCCCGAAGGTTCTCGGGCACGTCGTTGATGGAATCGTAGTCGGCGACGCCGTCACCGTCGGTGTCGAACCCTGTCTCGCGTCCGCCGTTCCCGCCTCCGCTCGAGGGTATGCGGCAGGTGTCGCTCGTCGTGGCCCATTCACCCTGTTTCGTCACCTGGACGATCGGTTCGTCATCCCAGGGGAACTGCGTCGAACGCTCATGAACCGTGCGCGACTGGTTCCGCGTTCCCGTTTGCGGGGAGGTGCAGGCGATCGCGCGCGTTTCGGTGCTGGTCGTCACCTGGATGTCGGGCTGAGGCACGAGCGGTTCCGGATCCTGCCAGCAGCTCGACGACACGAACTCCGGCGCACCCCAGGAGATTCCGTCCGCCGTGACCGTCTTCTGGCGCCGGTAGATGTCTTCGCCGCCGATCTCGCGGTTGTGGGGCTCGCCCGCATCGAACGTGCAGGCGAGGCGGTAGGTCACCCAGGTGCTCGTGTCCCCCTGGCACGAATCGCTCAGCAGCTGCCACGGCATGTGGGTCTGAGGCCCGAGAGGATCGCCCCGGCCGTTCACCTCCTGGATGACGTCGCGAACGAAGACGCGGCCGGTCCCGTGGGTTCCCGCAGGGCAGGGCCTGGTTTCCCGCTCGCGATGCAGGGTCGGCAGGATGACGGCGAAGGGATCCTCCACATTGCCGGCGAGGGCGACACGGCCCGAAGGCAGGCCGGTCATGCAGGAGGGAAGATCGACGTCGGCGCGCCCGGAGCCGCCGATGGCCGTGGATCCGGCAAGCCAGTGAAGCGGTGGCGGCGGCGGAACGTCATCGGACTGCAGATGCGGCGCGAGGCGGACGCTGCGCTGGTTCCGACCCACGCCCTTCAGACGTTCGGGCTCGGCATAGACGATGAGAATGCCGTCGCAGTAGCGGGCGGAGAGGCCCCGTCTCGTCCACGAATCCCGCCAGGGCGTCGACGGTGGCGCCGCCGTCCACAGGGTCGGTGAGGTCGACTCGTCGCGGATGAACGTCTCGAGGCGATGCCACGCTCCCTCCAGCGCATGGGCGTGGGAGAGCGCTTCCTGATCGGCGATGTCGTCAGGGGTCGCCGCGATGGCGGGCAAGGCCGCCATGAGGGCTGCAAGGACAAGGGTGCCGAGGCGGCCCCGGCGATGGAATTCATGCATCCTGTTCTCCTGTTCCGGGAGGTGCGAGAGGGGTGGCGAGCGCTTCGAAGACCTCCTCGAGGAGGCGGTGCGGCGTCAGCATGCGGGCGTCGATGCGCCATTCGGCGCGTCCCGTGCTGACGACGCGGGTGATCTCGAGACCGGCAATCGGCGCCAGCGCGTCATGGGCGCGCCTGAGGGGCGACGGACCGGTCAGCGTCACGGTCCAGGGTTGTGATGGCGGGCGCTGGAAGGTGATGGCCGTTGCCCAGGGGCCGGCCATGCGGTCGACATCCTTCCTGAGCGCCAGGAAGGTGGGCCGCCCGCCGCCCGTCCACCGGACGAGAACGGGGTCGAGTTCCGTGACCGACCATGCCGTCCGGCCGATCACCGAGGAAAGCTGCCAGGATCGCGTGACATGCTCTTCCATGAGGCGCCTGGCGATCTCGACGTCATGGCCGGCCTCGAGGGACCAGCGCACCACCAGGGCGGGACGCGACCGGAAGGCGGGCCACTCGCCCAGGATTCCGGGGTCCTGCAGCGAGGCCGCGCAGGAGATCTCGTCGGTGTGCCATCCGGGGACGTCCACCGGCCGGGACTTGAGGGCACGGTCGCAGGTCTCGATCAGCATGGCGCCGGCAATCGCGACCTCGACTTCCGCCGGCGGTGGGGGGAGTGCCGCCTCCTGCCTCTCCTCGAACACGTCTCCAGCCATCAGCCAGCCGGCAACGCACGCTGCCGCCAGAGAGGCGGCCGCCGCCGTCTTCCACGGCCTTGCGCGGGCACGCGCCGCCGCCGCCAGCTCCATGGTCGTGGTGACGGAGAGTTCGCCTGCATCGAGGGCCATCGCCCCGTCCACGGCGAGCGCCGGCGTGGCGAAGACGGGGACGCCCGGGCGCCGCAGGCGGTCGAGGGCAGCGAGAGCCTCCTCGCGTCCCGGGTGGATCTCGTCGCCGTCGCCCGGAAACGCTCCTTCCACCTGGCGCAGAAGGGCAACCCTGCCGTCACCGTCGTCCGCGAGGAGCGCGATCCAGTCGGCCGCCCCGATGTGGTGAGCCAGGGCGGCGGCAAGGGACACCTCGCCCGCCTCGCCGTCCGGTCCGGCAAAGCCGGTCCGGGCGCCCGAGTGGACGAGGAAGGGACAGTGGAAGCGCCGCGCCATGCGGGCTTCGCTGGCGCGGTGGCTGCGTTGCCGCCACACGAGGCCTGCCGCCCAGGGCCGGCCCGAGATCACGAGGGTGCTCACAGCTCGTCTCCGCTGGTTTCGACGATGCCGAGGGGTTCGCCGGCCTCGGCGGTGACGAGCAGCACCTGTTCGACCCTCGAGGCATCGGACGTCACCCCGCCGAAGGGGAAGGGGATGTCGGCATCGAACGTTCCCCTGCGGTCGCTGAGCGTGCCCCGGTCGCGAAATCCGGTGACCACCAGGGTCTCGCCCCTCGACACCTTCTGGGTGACCTGGACGGCCCGGCTGCCGTAGGCCGGGAGCTGGATTTTCTGGCTCGCGGTCTCGAAGACCGTGAAGGCGGGCCTGTCCTGGAGAGAGGCGAAGAGGCGGATCAGGATGTCGTGGGGCGAGACGATCTGGGCGACGAAGGTCATCGCGAAGCCGCTGGAGACGGTTCCGGGCACGAGATTGGTGGAGCGCGTGCCATCCATGATCGTGGTGCGGACCTCCTTGAGGTAGGCCTCGGAGAAGAGTTCGAAGAACTGGGCGGGCTGGGCGTTGAGCGACGGCACGGTGGCCGAGAGCACCCGCGCCACGGTGCCCGCCTGGTGAAGGGCGCCGACGGTGGCGGCAAGGGAGTCGGTCGCGGGGCCCGGGCGCACGATGCCGGCGAGGTTCGCGCCGGCCTCGAATCCTGCGCCGCTGCCGAAGATCCGCTTGAAGGTTCCCTCGATGCCGAGGTCGAAGGAGGCCTGATCGTGGAAGCGGACCTGGTAGACGTCGACCGTGAGGGTGACCGGCCTCAGAACCGTGCGGTTGAGCCAGTCGAGATAGGCGCGGGCGCGATCGATGTCCCGCGGCAGCCCGGAGACCACGACGGAAGCGGTCGCCGGAGCGGCCGCCACGCGTGTCGAGGGATCGAGCTGGGCTTTCAGCTGTTCCGTGATCTCGGGCCACGGGTCGTAGGTGGTCTCGGTGGTCAGCGACTGGCGGGCGAGGTTGTTCGAGCCCTCGGCGCCGGCCGCATCACTGGTCGAGGTGGCGCCCTGAATGCTCTGCGATCCGGCGAGCGCGTTGAGGCGGAAGACCACCTGGCGCTGGCGCTGGACCGTGACGGTTCCGTCCGCCCAGGACCAGGCGTATCCGGCCGCCTCGCACCACAGGTCGAGGAGGTCGTCGAGGGCGCCCGTCCAGATGCCGCCCTCGGGAAGCAGTGCGCCACTCGAGCCCATGACCGCAGGCGGGGACGATCCCGAAGGCCTCTCCCCCGCCAGCGTCACGCGCACCCCCGTGGCAGCCTCGATCCTCGCCGCGAGATCTGAATCCTGAGGCCTGCCGGCCAGCGAAAGGGTGACGGCGTCGCCGGCGCGAAGGTGAAGGGGGAGTTCCTCGATCTCGCCCGGCCGGCGCTCGAGGCCCGTATAGGGGCGGGTTCCCTCGAGGTGGAGGACTCCGTAGCCCGTTGCCGTCTCCTGCATGCCGGCGATGTCGGCGGCAAGGTCC
>JAJEHK010000331.1 GCA_022823765.1 Alphaproteobacteria bacterium
CAAGCCATTGCCGGCAAGAGCAAGACGGACTTTCTCATCGAGGCCGACCTCTCGCCCGCCTTCGCCCGCCACCTCGCTGTCGACGAGGAACTCCTCCCCTTCGCTCCCTCCTCGCTCGACGCCGTCATCAGCAATCTCGCTCTTCACTGGGTCAATGATCTCGTGGGCACACTGATTCAGGTCCGCATGGCGCTCAAACCTGATGGCCTCCTACTCGCCGCGCTCCTCGGCGGAGAGACGCTCGTGGAACTGAGGCACGTGCTGGCAGAGTCCGAGATTGCCATCACGGGCGGCCTTTCGCCGCGTCTCTCGCCGATGGTCGATGTCAGGGATGCCGGAGCCCTCCTGCAACGTGCCGGATTTGCGCTGCCCGTGGTCGACGCCGACCGCGTCACGGTGACCTATCCCGACGCCTTCGCCCTCATGCGCGACCTCCGGGCCATGGGGGAAGGCAATGCCCTCACCGACCGTCCCCGCACCTTCGCGCGCAGGGACGTCTTCCTTCATGCCGCATCCCTCTACCAGGAACGCCACGCCGATCACGAGAAGAGAATCCCCGCCACCTTCGACATCATCTACCTGACAGCCTGGGCTCCCCACACGTCCCAGCAGCAGCCCCTCAGACCCGGCTCCGGCAACGTCAGCCTCACCCAGATCCTCGAGGACCCCTGACCGCCTTGTCATTGCACAAGGACGCCATGAATATAGCATTTGCATGGAATGGACACGATGACGGAAGACGAGCGGAAAGAGCTTCTTGAACTGATCCGAGCGGTCGTGGCATGAGCGGAGCCGGAGGGCCCCCTGTTCTCCCCCTCCGGCTTACCCCTAACGAGATCAGGAAAGGAGGGCGCAATGCCCATGAGCGGGGCAACTGCGGAGTTTTCGGTCGGGCACGTTCTTGTCCTGACGCGCAACGCAGCGAAAGGAGTCGAATTTTACCGTCGTCTGGGTATGGATGTTGTTGGTGAATTCAAGGACCTGACTATCATCGAGTTACGCGGGGGCACCCATATCCTGCTGTCCGAATTTGACCCGGAGCAGGACGTCGCGCCGCAAAAAAATGTTGATTTGATGATCGACAGCAATGCGCGTACCGATCTTGAGGCATATCGCGCGGCAATTGTCGAAAACGGGATAGAGGCCGGTCCGATAAGCGACGAACCGAGGTTTGGCCACTACTATTTTTCCGTCCAGGACTTGGATGGTAATCAGATACTCTTTAGCACCAGCCATGAGTCGAAATTTTGGGAGGGCAAGTAAGTTGGAGACCCGGTTTACCGCGCCGCGCGCCGGGTCGGGCATCGGAAGCTGTGGGACCGTGCCAAGCTAGACCAGCCGGTCGAGGCGCTGGCGACGGACGGGGCGAGCGAAAGGCGATAGGTTGGCTCCCTCTACATTAAGGACCGCATCGGCCGGGGCCAAATCGGACGCGGCTTCGTGATGGCTCTGTTGACAGGGCAAGGGGGCGCTTGCCGCGAACGCCAGCACCCGCTCCTGCGCTATATCAGGTTGGACAAGCTGAGCTCGCGCATGGGGCATCACCCCCTTCCGGGTGGTGCGCATGAAAGGAAGTACGCTGGAACTCATCCCCATTACATCAGTGCCGCCGGTCCTACTCCGTGTCGGCGCGGGGAATGATCCAACAGTCGAACTGGAGCCTCCACAGACATTGAGTCGGATTCGTTCGGAAGGCGCGGCAACCGATTGACCGGAAGCGCTTGCCCCCATCCCTTGCACGCAGGGCTTGCGCGAATGAGAGCAGTGAAGCAGTCCGTCAACGCGACTATTCCGGCAAGTCGAATGGCGCCGGATCGAGGAAGCGACGGACAACGTTACCGGTGATTCTGGCCACGTTGTTGTCGTAGCGGTTGTGGCACAGGCCGTCGCACCAGGAGATGGAGCCGCTGGAGAAGACGGCGCCGCCGGCCGGGGTCTCGAAGAACATCATGTCCGCCCTGACCAGGGGAGACGTCTCGCCGTTGATGTCTGAAGTCAGGTGGTAGAATTCCTCGGGCAGGGTGAGATAGCTGGCGGCAAGACGGGTGGCGCTGGCAACGACGAGCGCATGTTCGGGCGTACCGAGACTGGCATCGGCCCGGTCCAGCTCCGCCCCCGCGGCGCCACCCAGGGCGAAACCGAAGTCGCCAATCCTCTCGTCCTCGCCGACGCCTTCGAAGATCCACGCGGCGCGCGGATCACCGCTCGCTGCAGTGCGCTCGTAGTAGGAGGCCGAGTCGAAACCGCAGGCGGTGTAACCGACGCCGAACAGTTGCTGCGGCGTGCGGCCGTTGCGCCGCCACAGTCCTGAGAGTTCGCCGGTGAAAGCCATGTGGTATTCACCCGGCTCCGCGATCCAGTTCCGGCCTCCATCCTCGGCCCGGCGCGTCTCGATGAGGCCTGAGTCCCCGGGATGATAGGCGATCTTCCAGTAGAAGCCGTTCCCGCCCAGGTACATGAACCGGCCGCCCTCTTCGAGGTAGGCGAGCATCGCGTCCGACATGGACTGGGAGGTGTATTCGGGATGGCTGCCCGAGATGACACAGCGATAGGGTTCCAGCAGGGCCAGACCTTCCCGGTCCAGCGCTTCGTCGGTCAGGACGTCATAGGCAAGGCCGTTCTCCTCGAGCCAGTCGAGAATCAGTGTGTCCGCGCCGAAGTTCCACACGGATGTCCCCGGCGCCATGTCCACGAACGGCCGGTGCCGGGATGCGTAGCAGACACCACTGCCGTCGCTGTGCATGTCGTAGGTCGAGGCGCCGAGTTCCGGATGCATTTGCAGGAACATCTGGTTCCTGGAGAGAGTCGCGAACCGGTTCATGGTTCGCTCCAGGAAACGCCGGCGCTGCACGTGGGTACCGTCGTTGCCGTAGCACACGTAGGTGGCGGTCGGCATCAGCACCGCCAGCCGCGAACCCGGGTCTCCTTTGGAGGGAAGCACGTAGAAGGTGGCGTAGGAGATGTCCGAACCCTGATGAAAGCGCCCGCAATAGACGCCGCTCTGCCAGGCACTCGGGACTGTCAGCGACAGGTCGTCGTCCCAACCGCAATCCACCACGTCGTCCTCGTGAAAGTGGATGGCCCCGTAGTGAGCGGGGTTGTCCGACAACCGATGGGCCGTACCGTCCCACAGGCTGCCCTTCATCGCCCGGGCCGGCAGGTTGACGGTATGGCCGTTCCAGGCGTTGGGCGAGGTGTCCACGATCCCGGTGCCCGAAGGTTCGCGGGAAAAGTCCCAGGTTGCGACGAGCGAGTCCGCGTCGCAGAGCGGTGAGGAGAACAGCGCCGGCGCTTCCAGCTTCCCGTTGAAGTGAGCCGTCATGGATCCATCGGACGCCTTCGAGGCGCCGATGAACAAGGCCTGCGATCCGAGATCCGGCTGAAACCCGATCGTGCGTTCGATACGGGCCTCGCGCAAGAGCAGGTGTCCCCGCTCCAGACAGCGATGCGACACGGCGAGTCTGCGGCCCGCTGGATCGAAGCTTGCCGTTAGCTCGTGCCAGGACTGGAGGGGCAGCGGCCTCGCGGTTGCGGTGGTGGCAACCTCGCCGGTGCCGGCGCCGACCGTCACGCTGGGGCGGCCCCTGTCGTCGAGACAGAGGGCGAAGCCGATCTCGCGCTCCGCATCCCAGGCATCGACAAGTGCCTGTGGCTTGCCGGTGCTGAGCGTCGGCTTCACGTTCACGCGCACGGAGAACGCCTCCAGCGACACCGGACATGGACGGTCGAACGCAATGTATGAACCGATCGATGTCGTCTGGTTGCGCCCCTCGTAGTCACCGTCCGCCGCCGTGGGCAGGGGAGTCAGGTGGAGGCCCGGTCCTTCGGGGTGACCAACGGCTGAGCGGATTCTGGCGACATCGAAGCGGTAGTTCGAAGTCGGTTCGACCGTGGACACCTTGAAGTTGACCACCTCTCCGGGGCGCACGTCCCAGCGGTCCGCATAGGCGAGCAGCCGCTCGTCGACCACTGGGTGCCGGGGACGACCGGCCAGCTCGATGTCCTCGCCGAAGGGCAATGGATGCCCGGTCAGCATCTCCCAGCGGAGTTTGAACATGGCTTTCAGCGCGTCTCCATGGGTCTCGAAGCGCACGCCCTCGTAAATGCGGACCGGCTCCCCGCGCCGGTCGCTTGCCGTGCCGAGCCCGAATGTCCCGTCTTGGGTTTCGACAATGACGTGAGCATCGTCGACCGTGTCGGCCCTCATGATGGTGAGCAGTCGCTGAAGATCCGGGCTGTGCGGGCCTGAGGGGTTCTCGAAGAACTCCTCGCACGGAGCCAGGTCACACGGGTCAACGTTCAGCATCGTGATCTCCCGTTCGCAGTCCGACTGCTGCACGTCGGAGACGATACAAGACGGGGGTATCCCGTGACAGCCGGAGAAACGGACCGGCTTCAGGATCAGGCGAGACGAAGCAGGGCGACCGCCGCTGCGAGCAGGATGATCGCGGCGACGCGGACCGGTCCCGGTCTCTCCCGGAGCACCAGCACGCCAATCAGGGCTCCGAACAGAATGCTGCTCTCACGCAGGGCAGCGACGATCGCGACCGGAGCATGGACCATGGCCCAGATGACGATGGCGTAGGCCAGCATGGAGAGCAGGCCGCCGGTCAACGCTTTCGCGATGTCGCCTCCCGGTACCCGCGCGAGACGACCGCGGCGCAACCACAAGATCACCGCAATGGTGGGCCAGGCGTCGAGGAAGAAGAGCCAGACCGCATAGGAAATCGGGTCTCCAGCCGCCCGGCCGCCCAGGCCGTCGGCGATCGTATAGGCGGAAATCGTGACGGCCGTCAGTCCGGCGAAGAGAAGGGAACGGTCACGGAGGCCGCGATGCGCATCGGCCCTGCGCCATGCGACACCCAGGATCGCCAGCAGGATCAGGCCGATCGCGACCAGTGCACGGTCATCGAGGTCTTCATGAAGGAAGACCAGTGACGCCAGGGTCACGATCAGGGGCGCGCCGCCGCGGGCAATCGGGTAAACGCGGCTGAAGTCGCCATGGCGATAGGCCGCGGCCAGCCACAGGAAGTAGACTATATGCACCGCCGTCGACACCAGAAGGAAGGGCCAGGCCGCCAAGACCGGAACCTCCACGAACGGCAACACCAGGCCGGCTGCCACCCCCGAAGCGACCGACATCCATGCCATGCCGACCAAAGGATCGGATTGCGCCTTGACCGCGGCATTCCAGGCCGCATGCAGCAGGGCGGCCCCGAGCACCGCCAGAAGAACCGTCGTCGAAATCATGCCGGCGCCGGGCTGGAACGGCGATGATGACGAATCGCCACCGGTTCGAAAGCCCGCGCTACAGCAGGTCGCAGAGCATGGCGACGAGGGGTGCGTCGGCCGGTGGCATGGGCCAGGAGGCCATGCGCCGTGGACGGACCCAGGCGAGTTCGGAGTGTTCCCGGGGGGTGATCACGCCGTCCCACTGACGGCAGACGTAGAGCGGCATGAGGAGATGAAAGTCGCGATAGGCGTGACTGGCGAAGGTGAACGGCGCCAGACAGGCCTCGCTGACGTCGATACCGAGTTCTTCGCGCAACTCCCGGATCAGTGCGTGTTCCGGAGTCTCGCTGGCGCGCACTTTCCCGCCCGGAAACTCCCAGAGACCAGCCATGGGTTTCCCCTCGGGGCGCCTGGCAAGGAGAACACGGTTGTCGGCATCCACCAGAGCACAGGCCACCACGAACAGCAGGTCTGACCGCCGTGTCATGTACGGACCTGTGACCAGAACACCTGGAAGACCCGACAGAGAACCTCCCGCTCTCTCGCCGGGGCAGGCATCATGCGCTCGTCGACCTGGCGCATACCGATTCTGGCGAGCAGACGTTGGGAAGCCTCATTCTCCACCATGACACAAGCCTCGATCTTGTCGAGACGCAGGACCCGGAAGGCGAACCCGATCAGGGCCCGGGCCGCTTCGCTGGCATAGCCGTTACCCCAGCTCCAGGGGGCAAAGGCGTAGCCCAGTTCGCCTGAACGGTCCTTGTCACAGAGCGTGATGTCGATGACGCCGATCACCTCGCCGCCATCAGCCAAGGTGACCGCATAGACCCAGCCTCCTCCCGATTCCCTCTCACTGGCGGCATCCTTCGCGAAGGACTCGGCGCAACCTGCAGGATAGGGGTGAGGAATGTTGGCCGTGTACTGGGCCACCTCCCACAGGCGGCAGAAACGCGTCACCTGGGTTGCGTGACGCAGCTCCAGCGGTTCAAGAACCAGGCGTGAGGTGGTGATGGTGTCCGGTCTGATCGCCTGTGTCATGGATCGTCACGAGGCCTGGGGTGCGACCCGGAGATCGATGGCGGTCCGGAATCCGATGGTGGCGCAGCGGTCGAGACCGGGCCACATGAGCAGGTACTTGGCGGCAAATGCGGCATCGTGCACCCCTCCATCCGCATACCAGTCAGAGGCCGAGAGGTGGTGATGACAGCCTCCCTTCACAATGCGGAACCGTGTTCGTCCATCACTCATTTCAGGCTCGGTCCAGTTCCAGATACGCACCGGGTCATCGTCCAGCAATCCGTCTTCAGCGGCCCGTTGCCACTCCGCTTCCGTAGGCAGACGCCGCCCGAGCCAGGATGCATAGGCGCGGGCATCGTCGGGATCAACCCGCGTGACCGGCTCGTGAGGCCCGGTCTCTGGTTCCGGGAAGAACCCGGGAGTATCTGGCGAGTACCCGGTTT
>JAJEHK010000207.1 GCA_022823765.1 Alphaproteobacteria bacterium
TGGATCGCTGTTGCCTCCCCATGACACGAACGTCACCATCCGGCGGCTGGCAGCAGCCATCGCCCGACTTGAGCCAGAGTGTGTCGTCTGTCTCGGTGACAGCTTTCATGATCGCGAGGCTGTCTGCGGCCTGGACCAGACCTCCCTCGCGGCGCTGGAGGATCTGGCGTGTGGGCGCGACTGGATCTGGATTGCCGGTAACCACGACCCGGCGCCGCCCGCCATGCTCTCCGGGCGTGCCATGGAGACCTTCAGGAAAGGTAGCCTGACTTTCCGCCACGAACCGTCATGCGCTATGGTGGCAGGTGAGGTCTCGGGTCACCTCCATCCTTCGGCCATCATTGCTCCGAAGGGGACGAGAATTCGACGCCGCTGTTTTGCCAGCGACGGGAGACGGGTCATCCTGCCGGCCTTTGGCGCCTTTGCGGGTGGACTTGATGTTCACGAGAGGGCTTTTACCGGATTGTTCCCGGCGGGTTTCGATGTCTGGCTTGTCGGGGGCAGGGAAGTGCGGCGCATCCCCGGTGACCGCCTGGTCCGGCCCGCATGGATTGAATCGTGACTGGCGAGGAGATGCGGCACATGACCAACGCGCAACCACATCCGCCCGACCAGCCCAGACGCAGGGTATGGGCGCGACTGCGGGCATACTTCATCACCGGCATCATCGTCGTGGCGCCCCTGGCCCTGACAGTCTATCTCGTCACGTTCATCGTCGGATTCATCGACGAGAATGTACTGCCGCTGCTGGGCGAGACCTGGAATCCGGAGAACTACCTGCCCTTTGCTGTGCCGGGCATCGGGGTGGTTATCTTCGTCGTCGCCATCACCTTCATCGGCTGGCTGGCCACCGGACTGATCGGCCGCACCGTGGTCAGAATGGGAGAACGACTGCTTGAACGCATGCCGGTGGTCCGTTCGGTCTATTCGGTGTTCAAGCAGATCTTCGAAACCGTCTTTTCGCACGATTCCAGGGCATTTCGTGACGTTGTGCTGATCTCATGGCCGCGTCCGGGATGCTGGGCGGTCGGGTTTGCCACCGGGTCCACGAAGGGGGAGGTGCGGGACGCCATCGGCGACGATGTGGTCAATGTCTTCCTGCTGACAACGCCCAATCCAACGTCAGGCTACCTCCTTTTTCTTCCCAAAAAGGACGTGATCTTTCTCGACATGACAGTCGAACAGGGCATCAAGCTGGTGATTTCCGGTGGCGTCGTGACGCCCGAGATGGCGTCCGCCAACACCCGTTGATCGGATATCGTTCCAAGGAACACGATCAAAGGTCTCGATGGTGTGATCCGCGATTCCGGCCAGGTCAGTGCTGCAACGGAATGCGATTCACCTGATTCGTTGAAACGTGCAGACATCACGTCAATCAGACTGAATCTCCATAGAAATGGATGCCAGGCGGATCCGTCACGCCAAAGAACGAGACGAAGCTCATCACGTTTCACCACTGGCGAGTCCGCTTCGCAGAGAAGCCTTGTTTGTCGGGACCTGCGGTTGGTGAACATCAACCGGATGCGAGGAACCTGACGGCCTCCTGTCGCTCGAAGAGGTGGAGG
The DNA here is from genome assembly GCA_022823765.1 of Alphaproteobacteria bacterium. GTDB lineage: Bacteria > Pseudomonadota > Alphaproteobacteria > SP197 > SP197 > SP197. The sequence goes on from JAJEHK010000207.1 coordinate 1,566, forward strand.
AGGATGGAGAGGGCACGACCTCGTTCGCTCTTCAGGCCGGGATCGCGGGCAAGAATGAGCCTGGCGTCGTCGTGGGCGGCCTGGAGAAAGCGTGTTGCGGCATGCTGGTCTGTCAGACGGAATCTGGGCAGGCCGCTTTGCCTTGCACCGAACAGTTCGCCTCCTCCTCTCAGGCGCAGATCCTCTTCGGCGATCTCGAAACCATCGTTGCTGTGCCTGAGGACCTCGAGGCGCCTGCGTGCTGCATCGTTGAGGGGAGGGGCATAGAGCAGCAGGCACGATGACGGGGTGCTGCCGCGCCCGACCCGGCCGCGGAGCTGGTGCAGCTGGGCGAGACCGAAGCGCTCGGCATGTTCGATGACCATGATAGTGGCCTGCGCCACATCGAGACCAACCTCGACCGCCGTCGTCGCCACGAGGACGCCAATGGCGCCGCTTGCGAATCCCTCCAGGACGTCGTCCTTGTCGGCGGTGCTCATGCGCCCGTGAACGAGTCCGACGCGCTCTCCGAAAACCCGCTTGAGATGGCGAAACCGGTCTTCGGCAGCGACCATGTCGCCTAACTCGCTCCGCTCGATGACAGGGCAGATCCAGTAGGCCCGACCGCCACGCCCAATGGCGCGACCAAGGGCTGTCACCACGTCGTCGAGGCGTCCGGTCGGCATGGCGCGTGTGGTGACCTCCTGGCGTCCTGGCAGGCGTTCGTCAAGGCGCGTGACGTCGAGTCCGCCATAACCTGTCATCTGCAGGGTTCGCGGTATCGGCGTGGCGGTCATGACAAGTGTGTCGACGGAGTGTCCCTTGGTTGCCAGGGCAATGCGCTGGTGAACGCCGAAACGATGCTGTTCGTCGACGACGATGAGCGCCAGGTCATGGAATGCAGTGCCTTCGGAGAACAGGGCGTGGGTGCCGACGACCAGGTCTGACGTCCCGCTGGCGATTTCCCGAAGACTTGCATCGCGCTTGGTTCCCCGGTCACGGCCCGTGACGAGAACGACGTCGATGCCGGTGTCGCGTGTAAGATTGGCGATGGTGCGATAGTGCTGCCTGGCGAGGAGTTCCGTGGGCGCGAGCAATGCGGCCTGAAAACCGGCCTCCACCGCCGCCAGCATGGCCTGCACGGCCACCAGTGTCTTGCCGCTTCCCACATCACCCTGCAGGAGACGCAGCATGGGAAAGGGGACCTCCATGTCGAGAATGATGTCGCGGATTGCGTCCACCTGTGCCTGCGTCATGCGAAAGGGAAGCGAGTGCGTCACTGTCGTGCGAAGACTGCCGTCGCCTCTGAGCGAGCGGCCAGGCGTTGACCGCCGTCCGGCTCTCACCAGGGCCAGAGCAAGCTGGTTGCCGAGAAGTTCGTCGAATGCGAGGCGATCACGCGCATCCGGGTCTCCGGCAAGTTCATCGAGATCGCGGGGCTGGTGAATGCGTCTGAGCGCCTCTGGCCACGATGGCCAGCCGTTTCGCTCCAGCCATGCCGGGTCCTGCCACTCGGGCAGTTCCGGGGCGCGTTCCAGTGCCAGAGACACGATTCGTCGCATGGTTGGCGCCGCGAGACCCTCCACGAGGGAGTAGACCGGTTCCATGTGCGACAGACTGTCGGTGTCACCTGGTTCCGCAACGTGGTCGGGATGGACCATCTGCAAGCGGTCCCCGAATTGTTCGAGCCGACCACTCACCAGCTTCCTTGAACCGATGGGAAGGAGCTTCGTGAGCCACGGTTCACGGGCCCGGAAGTAGACGAGGTCGAGTGTCCGGCCGGCATCGTC
>JAJEHK010000106.1 GCA_022823765.1 Alphaproteobacteria bacterium
TCCGATCTGCGAAGTGACGCCGAGGAGAACTTTGAGGGCGTGAAGCAGGTGCTGGATGGAGATCGGTCGAGCGTGCGGTCGCTCAGGCTGGTGCCGGGCGACCTGCAGCTCTTTCGCGGCGGATACTCGTTGCATCGTGTGACATCCCCGGAGGGCGGCGACCGGCGCAGCCTGCTTGTGAGCTACGCCATCGAGCCTGGCGCCATGACGTCGGCGGAGACGGCGATCCGCATTTGGGGCGAGGCGCATGCCGACCACTATGCCCATGATTCGCACGGGGCAGGGACGGGATGAGCCAACCCCGCAACATCCTTTGGCTGAACACCGACCAGCAAATGATCGCCAACAGGCCCGGCGTGACGCGCGAACTGCCCCTGCAACGCAGACTGGCTGCGCGGGGCATGGACTTCAGGCGGGCCTACACGGCACTACCCGTCTGTTCACCGTCGCGCGCCTCGATGCTGACGGGCCGCTATCCGCATAATCACGGCCTGACAGAAAACGACGGGCGGTTCGGAGGACGAGCCGGTCTGGAACCGTCCGATTCCCTCATGACAGATCCGTTTCGCGTGGAGGGGTACCGATGCGCTTGGTTCGGCAAATGGCATCTGCATCGCAAGCTGGACGCCAGCGCTTTCGGTTTCGAGGGCTACGCCCCGGCGGACTATGCCTATCCCTATGCCAGTGCTGAGTATGGCGCCTATCTTGAACGCCACGCGCTGCCTCATCCGATTGCCCGAATCGAGTTGTCGGGAGAAAGCGGTACGCCATCGGGCACGCCGGTCGCCTTGACCCGGTCCGAAGACTGGTTTGACTTCGAGGCAGGCAGCGCGATCCTCGAAGAACCAGCCGAAACGCATGAAGCCTTCTTTGTCTCAGAACTCGCCGAACGCTGGTTTCGCAGTGCGGGAGACGACCCCTTCTTCGTGCGTGTGGACACCTGGGGACCGCATCCGCCCTATATGGTCGGAGCGCCCTTTGCCGGCATGTTCGCCGATCTGAAGAGTGCAGCCTCGCCAAATCTCTTCCTGGACCTCAAGGCGCGCCCGGCTCACCACGCGGCCTATCGCGACTACTGGCAGGACGTTCTTGCCGAAAGTGCCCGAGACTTTGCGCTTCTGTCGCGGCGCGCCCTGCAATCGGCCGCTCTTTGCGAGACGGCACTGGTGCGGCTTCTGGACGTGCTGGAAGAAAGCGGGCGGATCGATGACACGATCATCGTCTTCACGGCCGATCACGGGGACGCGGTGGCCTCGAACGGCGGCATGATGAACAAGGGCGGACTCATGGTGGAAGAGACGCTGCGTATTCCCATGCTGATCGCCGGACCGGGCATTCCACCAGGATCGGATGACAGCCTGGTCTGCAACATCGATCTGGCGCCGACTCTGCTCGACCTGTGCGGGATCACCGCGCATGAGATGGACGGAACCAGTCTTTGTCCCCTGCTGCGGCGCACCGGGCCCTTGTCCCGCGACGGATTGATGACAGAGCACTATGGTCTGATGACACCGCTCTGGCAGCGTGCGTTCCACAAGGGGCACTGGAAACTCGTCGTGCAGGAGGACGGATTTACCGAGTTGTATGACCTCGCGCGCGACCCTGCCGAGATGAACAATCTGGCGCAGAGTGCCGCCCATGAAGGGACGCTTCGCCACATGCGGGGCGGTTTGGCGAAGGCGCTGGCGAGGCACGGCGACGACTCAGGCCTCGCGATGGCCCTCCGGGAAATGGCAACGTCAGATCCCGCTCCTTTCCAGCAGCGTCATCCCGGGTGAAGAACCTGGAGTTGACGGACACGTTCGTCGGCTACGACCGATACCCGCAGATTTCGACGACAGGACCGACTCGTCATCCGTGGCGGGTGCGCCTGCCGGTTCCGGAACCCAAGGAATTCACGGCACGACCTTCCCGGACTCAACAGTCGCAGTTGTCTTGCGCTGCGGGCCGACATTCATCCAGAAACTCTCAGGAACGGGTGGCTGTTTCCAGTGTCGTACTTGCCTCGATCCAGCGCGTCTCGGCCTTCTCGAGCGCTCTTTCGATTTTCCTTCTTCTGGTCATAAGCTCGGTCACGGTTGTCCCCTCGTGGGTGGAGGGATCAAACAGGATGCGGTCGATCTCGTTGCGCGAGCGGGTGAGCTCGTTGACCTCGCTCTCGGCCTTGTCGACCGCCTTTCTCAGCTCCCGTGTGCGTTCCCGTTCGGCCGCGGCACGGCGCCGCTCGTCCTTTCTTCTTGAACGCGGCACCGTCGATCCGGAGTCACGGCCGAGAACCAGATTGCGGTAATCATCGAGATTGCCCGCAAAGTCGGTTGCCTTGCCGTCGGCCACGAGAACGAGTCGATCCGCCGAGAGTTCGACGAGGTGGCGGTCGTGGCTGATCATGATCACCGCTCCGCTGTATCCGCTAAGTGCCTGGACCAGGGATTCCCGGGCCTCGATGTCGAGATGGTTGGTCGGCTCGTCGAGAATGATGAGGTGCGGAGCATCGCGGGTGATGAGCGCCAGGGCCAGGCGGGCCCGTTCGCCGCCCGAAAGCTGGCGGACCGGAAGGGCGACCTTGTCGCCAGAGAAACCGAAGCGACCAAGCTGGGCCCGCACGAAGCGCGGCGCCGCGTCCGGCATCAGGCGCGTCATGTGAACCAGCGGTGTCTCGTCGGGATCGAGTTCCTCGACCTGGTGCTGGGCGAAGTATCCGACACGCAACCTCGAGGCCGACGTTATCGAGCCGCTCATGACATCAAGCCTGCCTGAAAGCAGGCGGGCCAGCGTCGTCTTCCCGTTGCCGTTGCGGCCCAGGAAGGCGATGCGCTCGTCGGGGTCGATACGGAGCTGCAGACCGGCGAGTACCGGCTGGCCGGCCGCGTACCCCACCGATGCGTCATCGAGAAGGATCATCGGGGGCCGCAGGGTGTCGGGATCCGGAAAGTCGAACTGAAGGGTGCTGTCCTCGATGGCGGCGGCTACCGGCTCCATGCGCTGCAGGGCTTTCAACCGGCTCTGCGCCTGGCGCGCCGTGTGAGCCTTGTAGCGCCAGCGGTCCACGTAGGCCATGAGTTTGGCTCTTTGCCTCTCCTGCCTGGCGCGCATGGCCTCGATCTGTCCAAGCCTCTCCCTCAACTGCCTTTCCCACGAATCGTAGTTGCCCCGGTAGAGCGTCACCGCGCCACCCTGGAGATGCAGGATGTGGTCGCAGACACTGTTGAGAAGATCCCGTTCGTGGCTGATGACGAGCAGCGTTCCCTGGTAGGCCTTGAGAAAGGACTCCAGCCACAGGGCCGCCTCGAGATCGAGGTAGTTGCTCGGCTCATCCAGCAACAGGATGTCGGGACGGGAGAACAGCAGGGCGGCCAGGGCGATGCGCATGCGCCAGCCGCCTGAGAAACTGTCGACAGTCTGCCCCTGGGCAACCTCGTCGAATCCCAGGCCGGCGAGAATCCGGGCGGCTCTCGCCGGTGCGCTGTAGGCATCGATCGCCTGGAGCCGCTCGTGGATGTCGCCGATGCGCTGGTTGGTTGCGGCGGTGGCTTCCTCTTCCAGAAGGCGGGTTCGCTCCTCATCGGCGGCAAGGACCCTCTCGAGAGGCGTGTCGCTGCCGGCTGGAACGTCCTGGGCGAGATAACCGAGGCTGGCGCCGCGCCGCATGTCGACCGTGCCGGCATCGGACTCGATCTCTCCGGCGATGACCTTCATCAGCGTCGACTTGCCTGCACCGTTGCGGCCGATCAGGCCGACGCGGCTTCCCGGCACCAGCGTCGACGAAGCGCCATCAAGGATCGTGTGGCCACCGAGCCTCACGGTGATTCCAGAGAGTGTGAGCATGGCCGGCTGATACCACGCCGGGACGCCGCGCGTCACTCCCGCGCGATGACGCGGCAACCCAGCAAGTGATTACTGTGACGCGGGGTCCAAGGCTTACACCCGGGACCGGCTCGCCCCGGTCAGTGGATTG
>JAJEHK010000315.1 GCA_022823765.1 Alphaproteobacteria bacterium
ACATCGCGTTCACGACAGAGGTTTGTGCAGCGTTGAGCGCAGCAGGCTTCGAGATTCTGGATGCCCGGGATCGCGCCTCCGAGTCAGATCCGGAAACACCCTGGTACCGCCCCCTGCAGGACCGCGATCTGGGTCTTACGAATATCCCGCGTACGACTGTTGGTCGTTCGTTGACCAATCTTGCGTTGCGGGCCTGGGAGTGGTTGCGGCTGGCTCCGCAGGGCGCGCGCGCCGTCAGCACGCTACTCAATGCGACGGCGGACGCACTGGTCGAGGGCGGTCAGACCGGAATCTTCACGCCGATGTACTTTTTTGTGGTCCGCAAACCCGGACGCCCGGAAGAATGCTCCTGATTTTCCGGAGGTTTCAGGTACAGGATACTGACACCGATGTTCGTCAAACTCCTCATTGCCACGAACGTTTCCGACATGCCCGCCTCCCTCTTCTCTCGCTATCCGTGGTTCTTCGACCTCGAGGCGGCTACGCTGATGCCGACCTGGAATCATGGAACACGGTAACTCCACGAAGAAATGACAGCGATCTTCTTCGACAGAGTCTGGCTCGGCCGGCCGGTCAGAAGGTCCGCCGAATCACATCCGGCGTTGAGGTGGAAGATGGTGGGGAACCAGGCGCACATTCGATGATGTCATTGTCGCGTGCAACGCCATCCGGACATATATTGTTCTTGATCGACCATCCATCATGGAGAGGTGGTTTCTGTCTTCGATCCGGTATGAGAGCGAATTGAACAATCATGCGGACGTTCACTCGGACGCTTCTGTTCTTCCCGACAACGAACTCAGGTCGATTGCCGCTGAAGCTCGGAAAGTGTATTCGCGCATCATCAACCGCCTGAGCAGAGAGCTCGTTGTCAGTCGTTCCATCCGGGATGCACGGGGGCGAGACCATGAACATCTTCGGTCCCACCGCATGTGCCGGCAAGCTGTCCGATCCGGTTCCGGAGCGCCACGGGCAGTCTCCGGTGGCCCGTCCCGCTGTCATTCACTTCACGTCGGCTCGCCTGAATGCCACAGACTCCTGAACACTCCGCCAGCGGAACCGCGTCCCGGGCCGTTGTCCGCATAGGAATAGACGTGGGCGGCACATTTACCGATGTCGCTCTTCAAACGAGCGACAGACGCCTCGAGACGTCAAAGGTACCTACGACACCTCGGGCACCCGAGCAGGGCGTGATGACAGGCGTCAGACTGGCGCTGGAGAAGGCTGGCATCAGTGCCGATGCCGTTCTCTCGGTAATCCACGGCACCACACTTGCCACCAATGCTCTCATCGAACGAAGGGGTGCGAGAACGGCTCTGGTGTGTACCCGCGGCTTCCGCGATACTCTGCGCCTCGCGTACGAAAACCGATACGATCAATATGATATCTGGCTGAACAAGCCTGAGCCTCTTGTCCCGCGCCACCTCACCTGGCCGGTGACGGAGCGCATGGACGTCAACGGAACGCCACTCCTCGAGCTCGACGAGACAAGTGTCCTGGAGCTCGCCGGAAAGATCCGAGACGAAGGAATCGAATCTGTCGCCATCGGCCTCCTGCACGCCTATGCCAACCCACGTCACGAAGAGCGGGTACGGGATCTTCTGCTGCGTGAATGTCCCGACCTTTCCATCACCCTTTCTTCCGAGGCCTGTCCAGAGGTCAGGGAGTACGAACGGCTAACCACCACCGTGTGCAATGCCTACGTGCGGCCGCTGATGGCCCGGTATCTCGGTGCGCTCGCGGCAGAACTTGCCGGTGCCGGCATCTCGGGGCCGCTGCTGCTGATGACATCGGGCGGCAGCATCTGCTCCCTCGAGACGGCGGTCAGCCTTCCGGTCCGTCTCGTCGAATCAGGACCGAGTGCCGGAGCAGTGCTCGCCGCAAGGGTGGCAGGCCGGTGCGGAGAGTCCCGCGTGCTGTCCTACGACATGGGCGGCACCACGGCCAAGATCTGCATGATCGACGATGCCAGGCCGCAAACGGCCCGCATTTTCGAGATTGCCCGTGCGGCACGTTTCATGAAGGGAAGCGGCATGACTGTTCGCCTGCCGGTGATCGAGATGATCGAGATCGGCGCCGGCGGGGGATCGATAGCCGGAGTTGACGGCCTCGGACGAATCTCGGTGGGTCCTCGCAGCGCCGGATCGGAACCGGGACCAAGCTGCTACGCCAGGGGCGGCACCGATGCCACCGTCACCGACGCCGACCTCGTTCTTGGCCGCCTTGAGGCAACGGGGTTTGCCGGCGGCAGCATGACCCTTGATGCGGATGCGGCCCGGCAAGCCATTCGGCAGGACATTGCCGTCCCACTTTCCATGGACGTCATGGCGGGGGCGCTCGGCATGTCGGAAGTTGTCGACGAGAACATGGCCAGCGCTGCCCAGGTCCATGCGGTCGAGCGAGGCAAGGTCCTGAGGCAGTGCACGATGATTGCGTTCGGAGGCGCAGGTCCCCTGCACGCCTGTCGCATGGCCGAAAAGCTCGGCATCCGACGTGTCGTCATTCCGCTTCACCCCGGCGTCGGCTCCGCCGTCGGCATGCTGCGGGCACCGGTTGCATTCGAGGTCGTGCGCAGCCGCTACATGACCCTGGCCACGTTCGATGCTGCGGCTGTGGCAGGGATCTACTCCTCCATGGCCGAAGAGGCATCGGCCATCGTCCGCCAGGGAGCCGGGGATGTGCCCCTCGAGGAACGCCGCAGCTGTTTCATGCGCTATCTCGGGCAGGGCCACGAAATCGAGGTTCCCGTCAGCGGCGGGACAATCGACGATGGCGAAAGGAAGGTCCTGCAGGCGGCATACGACGATGAGTATGCCCGGCAGTACTCCCGCAGCGTACCGGGAATGGATGTCGAGATTCTGGGCTGGAAACTCGTGGTGGCAGCGCCGCTGCCGGACGATCCGGAAACGCTGATGACTGCCGCGAAAGACGAAGGGGTAACAGGATCGCCACGGCGCCACGTTGTCGACCCCGCCACCGGACAGATGATGGATGTGCCGGTCTTCGGCAGGGAGTCGCTGGCCCCCGGTGCTGTCTTCGAAGGCCCCTGCATCATCACCGAAGGACAGACCACCACGGTGGTCACGGCATCATTCCACGGACGGATCGACCGCCACGGATACATCGTCCTCGAGGTCAGGGAGGCAACCCCGTCATGAGCGACGCGCTCGAGAGAATTCACCTCCAGATCATGTGGGACCGTCTCATCTCGGTTGTCGAGGAGCAGGGCCAGACGCTGATGCGCGCCGCGTTCAGTCCCATCGTGCGCGAGTCGGGTGACATCTCAGCGGGCATCTTCGATCTCGAGGGGCGCATGATGGCCCAGGCAGTGACGGGCACACCGGGCCACATCAACACCATGGCGGCCTCGGTCCGTCACCTGATCCGCCACTTTCCCCCGGGCGAAGCCTTTCCCGGCGACCTCTGGATAACCAACGATCCCTGGATCGGGGCCGGCCACCTCAATGACTTTGTGCTGGTCAAACCGTGTTTCCTCGATGGCAGGGTGGTTGGCCTCAATGCCTGCACCTCGCACCTCGCCGACATCGGCGGCAGGAGCTTCGGTCCCGATGCCGCCGACGTTCACGAGGAAGGCATGTTCATCCCGCCCATGAAGCTCATCGAGGGCGGCGAAATCAACCGCACGCTGATGACCCTCCTCAGGGCAAACAGCCGGGTTCCGGTGCAGAACGAGGGTGATCTCTACGCTCTCATCGCCTGCTGCGAAGTGGGTGAGGAACGACTTGGCGACATGATGCGCGAGTTTGCCCTCACATCGCTCACGGGCCTTTCGGACCACATCATCAACACGTCGCGCGAGGCAACGCGGGAGCGTCTTCGCTCCTGGCCCTCCGGAACCTGGTCGAACGAGATGATGGTTGACGGCTACGAGTTCGAGATCAGGATTGCCGCCCGGCTCACCATTGCCGAAGGTGCCCTCGCAATCGACTTCGCCGACAGTTCGCCGGCCTCCCGATACGGCATCAACTGCCCCCTGACCTATTCCCAGGCCTACACGGTGTTCGGTCTGAAGTGCGTCATTGCGCCCGATATCCCCAACAATGCCGGAGCCCTCGAGCCATTTTCCGTCCTGGCCCCGGAAGGCTCGATCATGAATGCCAGCAAACCGGCTCCCGTGACCATGCGCCACATCGTCGGGCAACTGCTCCCCGATGCGGCACTGGGCTGTCTGCACAGGGCGCGACCCGGAAGCGTGCCGGCTGAAGGAACGTCGGTGCTCTGGGATCTTCCCCTGCGGGGTGGCTTCGGAATCTACCATTCCAGCGGGCAGACTCGCTTTGCCCTCGAGATGGTCCACAACGGCGGTACCGGCGCCCGCCCCTCGAGCGACGGTCTCGATGCGACTGCATTCCCGTCGGGCGTCATCGGAACCCAGGTTGAACTGGCTGAATCCGTTGCTCCGCTCATCGTCTGGCGCCGCGAATTGCGCCCCGATTCCGGCGGCGCCGGACGCTATCGCGGCGGCCACGGACAGATCATCGAGGTCGGTTCGTCCGAGAACGCAACCCTGCAGCTGGCGGCAGCACTCGACAGGATCACCTATCCGCCGCGGGGTCGGGAGGGCGGCCACGACGGCGCTCGCGGCATCCTGCGCCTGTCTTCGGGACGGCCGCTCAACGGCAAGGGCGAACAGGACATCCCTCCGGACGAGACGCTCCGCATGGAATCGCCTGGAGGCGGCGGTTACGGCGATCCGTCAGCACGGGACCCGGCCCTGATTGCCGCCGATCTCAAGAGTGGCCTCGTCACTCCCGCCGCCGCCAAGAGGGACTACGGGTACCGCCATTGACCCGGTGCCGAACGAACGTGAAAGTTCTGCGCTCCCGTCCTGAAGTCACGGGCGTGGCGTCTGCAAGAAAGCGGATCAGTGCCCGCAGAAGTATGGCAATGGCCGATGGCACCATTGTCTCGTTCTCGAATTCTGTCCTAGTCTTGTGGGCGAATCAGGATCGCAACTCGTGCGATGCCGAACCTATGAGTCGCATCGGCGTTGTTTCCCGGCATGCGCGGTAGCGAGGTGTGGAGGCGCATCAACATGAGTGAACATGCAGAATCACCCGGAAGCAGGCTTGTGGCCGACTCGAACATTCGCCCCTTTCCTCTTGAGGAGTACGAAGGGCGCTGGAAACGGGTTCACGAACACATGGCGACGCTGGGCCATGAGGTGGCGGTGGTCTTTGGCAAGACATCCGGCGTCTACGAGCGCGCCGGTGACGTGCTCTACCTGACGAACTTCTTCTCCACTCACTCCGGCCAGGAACCCGATACCACTCTGTGGAACGCACGGTCCTACTGCGCGGTCATCCTGCAGCCGGGCGAGGTTCCGGAACTGGTGACCGACGAGACCGAGCCGCGCTACGATCAGATCGCGACAGATCGCTTCAGCGGTCTCTACGATCCGATCGCGGGACTGGCCCGCATCCTGGGCGAACGCGGAATCGAAGGGCGCGTCGCTCTCGCAGGCAGTGATTGCCTGCCCATGAAGTACTGGCTTCAGCTTCAGGCCGCGACGCCCCAGATCGACTGGGTCGTGGAAGACGATCTCGTCCGCGACGTCCGTCTGATCAAGAGCGCACGCGAACTGGCGCTCTACCGCGAGGCCGGTGAGTACGTGACCCGTGCCCATGTCGCCATGATGGAGGCGCTCATCGCCGGAGAGTCCGAATCGGAGGCTGCCTCCCGGGCCGGCGCACGCCTGCTCGAGCGCGGCTGCAACTGGCATCGCATCGCCATCTCGCACGGTGCCGTGAGCCAGTATCTGGAAAGCGATCCGATCAACGGTTTCAGCACCAGGACGCCGCAGCAGGGCGATATCGTGCACGGCTTCATCTACGGGCCAATCTACAAGGGCTACTGGCTCGATCCCGGCCGCACCGCGGTATGCGGAGGCCGGCCGACCGCAGACCAGAAGCATCTCATCGAAACCCTTGTCGATGTCATGGAGAAGCTCATGGCCGCCATCAGGCCGGGCGTTGCGGTCATGGATGTCGCCCGTCTGGCGGATGAACTGTCGGAACAGTCCGGCTACCAGTCCGATGTCCTGAAAACGAGCTGGCCCTACTACGGACACAGTGTGGGATGCATGTGGGAAGCGCCCTACATCGAGACGCGCCTGTGCAGCAAGGAGGACGTGTTTCTGGAAGACATGGTACACAGCGTGGAGGCCTTCTTCGAAGCCGATGACGTCGGAACCGCCACCTTCGAGACCAATTTCATCGTCACGGACTCGGGAGTGGACGAGATCACGACAACGCCTCACCTCTTCTGGTAATCGGGCCTCCCTGCAACGGACAATCCCGGTGATCGGCGCCGGGAGATGGCCTGATCATTCGCTGACCTGATTGTGGCGCGGCATGCCGCGCTGCCTTCAGGGCCCGTAAGCTCCTGCCGTCGCATCGTTCCCGCCGTCAACGACCAGCGTCGTTCCGGTAACGTAGCTCGCGTCATCGGAAGCCAGAAACAGAATGGAGCGGGCTATCTCCTCCGGGGTAGCGACGCGGCGCATCGGTATTCCGGCTGCGAAGTTCCGCAGGTTCTCGTCGAAGTCTCCCCCCTGGTCTTGCAACATCCTGTCCAGCATCTCCGTATGGGTCTCGCCCGGGCAGACAGCGTTCACGCGGATTCCCTCGGCCGCATGATCGAGCGCCATGCAGCGGGTCATCTGCACGACAGCACCCTTGCTGGCGCAATAGGCGACGAATCCCGGTTCACCGTTGAGGCCCCATTCGGACGCCGTATTCACGATACAGCCGCTTCCCTGCGCACTCATCTGCTTGAGGGCAGCGCGACTCATGAAGAACACGGAACTGACGTTGACTGTCAGAGTCTCGTCCCAGGCGTAATCCGATGTCGTGAGTGCCGTGCCCTCATGCAGGACACCGGCATTGTTGACGAGGACGTCGAGACGGCCGAAGCGTTGGACAGTCTCGGACACCAGACGGTCGCACTGGGCACGGTCGGACAGGTCCGCCTGGCAGAACGCGGCGATTCCGCCGTCTGCTTCAATCTCGGCGCAGATTGCTCTTCCCCGTTCTTCGTTGCGCCCGGTAACGAGCACCCTGGCCCCCTGTGCGGCAAAGGCACGGGCGCTTGCCTCGCCGATCCCGGTGGTCGAACCGGTGACCAGAACTGACTTGCCCTGAATGCTCATCGTGCTTTTCCTCCGGCGTTCACAAGCCGGGCTCGCGGAGGACCGCGATCACGGTTGGGTGCTTGCATCCCCGGACACCGCTGCCCTTCCGCCGGATTCTACGCTTGCGCTTGAGGCGTCACAACGGTGACCGCCCGACAGTCATGTGGTTCTGCATCACGGCGAATGGACGCACGAACGCGGTTGAGGAGAACCTGAAAAACGGGCAGGAACAGGGGTTGACGACGGACCCTGTTATCCTGACCGGCGTCACCCCTGGCCTTCGATGATGGCGCGGATGGTGGCGTTCACCACCTCGTGGCGGTGCCCACAGAGGGAGAGGTGGCTGAGGCCCTCGAGGTGATGATAGTGACCGTTCGCCGCCAGCGCGGCGCACTTTCGGCCAAGGGAAGGCGGCGCCTGCATGTCGAGTCCGAAACCGATGACGTGGATCGGGACCTCGCACAGGGGGAGCCTTGCCGTCGTGTCGAATTCGCAGCACGCCTGCCACTGGGCGTCGAGCATGGCCCCGTCCCGTTTCCCGTAGGCCGCCTCCGTCACCTCCCGCAGGCGCGCCCAGAGGTCCGGGTCGTCCAGCACTTCCGGCGGATACATGAAGACCGCGTAATGGGTGACGGCAAAGTCGAACGGCAGGTCGCCGCGCGTGCGGCGATAGCGGATCTCTGCCTCCATCCACTCCCGGGAAAACCCTTCCGACACGGCAAAGGTCCCCATGGGGATGGCAAGGCGCACGAGGTGCGGCCAGTTGATCGCCAGTTCCTGGACAATGAGAGAACCCATGGAAAGTCCCGCCGCCACCACAGGGGGTGAACAATGCGCCTCGATCAGTTCGGCGCAGTCGCGCGCCATGTCGAGAATGGACCATGGCGGGCCAATGAGGGCTTCGGTCTCGCCCACGCCGCGGGGATCCATCGTCGTGTTGCGAAAGTCCGGGAATCCCTCCACCTGCCAGCGCATCTCCGAGCCGCGCTGATCGCCGCCGGGAAGCCAGACGATGTCAGGACCGGAACCGGTTTGCTCGTACCACAGCGAGGCGCCGGATGTGTTGAAATGGGGCACGACCCTACTCCTCCTGCTCCAGGGATTTCGTGATCTTCTCGCCAAGGTCGGACGACAGGTTCTCCTTCGCGCGTATCCGTTCCAGTTCGCGGCGCATGAGCGCCTGGCGGTCGCTGTCCTGGCGACGCCAGCGGATGAGCGGATTGATGATCCGCGCCGCCACCTGCGGATTGATGTTATCGAGCTCTAGCAACCGGTCCGCGACAAAGCTGTAACCCGACCCGTCGCGACGATGGAAATTCAGTGGATTGGCCATCGCGAAACCGCCGATGAGGGCAAAGACCTTGTTGGGTTTCTCAAGGCTGAAGACCTCGTGAGAGAGGAGGTCACGGACCCGGGCGAGCGTATCATCGAGAGGCGATGCTGCCTGGACGCCCAGCCACTTGTCCATCACCAGGTCGTCGTTGCGAAACCGGTCACGAAAGTCCGCGAGACAGTCGTCGCGATGGGGCGTGTCGATGGCGGCGATCAGGGACAGCGCCGCAAGACGGTCCGTCATGTTGCCGGCACCGGCGTAGGCTCCGGTGACGAGCGCGACGGCTTGCGCGTCGCCGGGCGCGGCACAATAGGAAAGGGCCACGCCTTTCAGGGCACGCCTGCCGGCCTGTTCGCCGTCGGGACTGTAGGGTTCGTCATCCCCTTCGATCATCGCTCTCCAGCCGTCGGGGAAACGGTTCGCTGCGGCCTTCTTCATGGACTGCCTCGCCTCATGAATGGCTTCGACGTCCACCGTTTCCATCTGTTCGGCGAGCCAGGATTCACCGGGGAGTGCAAGCGCGCGGGCCTTGAATGCGGGATCGAGGGACGTATCGCCGATGGTCGTCGATATGGCCTCGAGCCAGCGCTCGTCGGTTTCCGGAGCGCCACCCTGGCGGATGGTCGCGACCATGGCGAGAAGCAGGCGCGTTGCATAACTCTGACCGGCCTCCCAGCGGGCGAAGGGATCACTGTCGTGGGCCATGAGAAAGGCCAGACCGGCATCATCAACGTCGGACGCGACGCGTACCGGTGCCGTGAAGTCCCGGTTGAGCGACAGCACGGGCCGGGCTCCGACACCTTCGAACCGGAAGGTCCGGGAGGGCAGGTCGAGATCGAGAACATGGCTCGTGGCACTCCTGCCTTCGAGGGTCACCTCCATGTCGCTGCCGTTCGGACCAACGAGACCGACTTCAAGGGGAATGTGGAGTGCTTCCTTGCTTGCCTGGCCTGGCGTTGGCGGCGTTGCCTGTGAGAGCACGAGCTCATAGGCCGACTCGTCGGCCAGCCATTGGCCCGAGGCGGTGACTTCCGGCGTGCCTGCCTGGCTGTACCACAGGCTGAAGTGGCCGAGATCGACCCCGTTGGCATCCGCCATGGCTGCGATGAAGTCGTCACAGGTCACGGCCATGCCATCGTGGCGTTCGATGTAGAGATCCATGCCCTTGCGGAACCCGTCCCTGCCCAGGATGCGCTCCATCATGCGGATGACCTCCGCCCCTTTCTCGTAGACTGTCGGCGTGTAGAAGTTGTTGATCTCGACGTAGCTCGACGGGCGCACCGGGTGGGCCATTGGCCCTGCATCCTCGGGAAACTGCGCGGCGCGCAGGCGGCGCACGTCATCGATCCGCTTGACCGGGCGGCTTCTCATGTCGGCACTGAATTCCTGGTCGCGGTAGACGGTGAGTCCTTCCTTGAGAGAGAGCTGGAACCAGTCGCGGCAGGTCACGCGGTCACCGGTCCAGTTGTGGAAGTACTCGTGGGCAATGACGCTCTCGATGGCTTCGTAGTTTCCATCCGTTGCCGTCTGCGGACTGGCGAGAACAAGGCTGGAATTGAAGATGTTGAGACTCTTGTTCTCCATCGCACCGGCGTTGAAATCGGCGACTGCGACGATGTTGAACGTGTCGAGGTCGTACTCCAGACCGTAGTGCTCTTCATCCCAGCGCATGGCCCGCTTGAGGGAATCCATGGCATAGAGACACTTCTCCCGGTTGCCGTGCTCGCTCCAGATCCGCAAGCCGACATCGCGGCCCGAGGCGGTGGTGAAGGTATCTTCGAGGCAGCCGAGATCCCCGGCGACAAGGGCGAAGAGATAGGACGGTTTCGGGAACGGATCATGCCAGACGGTGCGGTGCCGTCCGTCTCCGAGATCGTGTTCCTTCACGAGATTGCCATTGGAGAGAAGGACCGGACAGCTGCCTCGATCGGCATCGATGGCGACGGTGTAGGTGGTGAGCACGTCGGGACGGTCGGGAAAGAATGTGATGCGACGAAATCCCTCGGCCTCGCACTGCGTACAGTAGATCTCCGACGACGTGTAAAGGCCTTCCAGGGCCACGTTGCGGGCCGGTGCGATGGTGGTTCGGGTCTCCAGGGTGAAGATGCGGGGTGGCTCATGGATGACGAGTCCGGTCTCGTCATGATGATAGGCCGACGCTGCCAGCGGCACGTCGTCAATGGCCACCATGTCGAGGGAGAGGTTGTCCCCGTCGAGTTTCAGAGGCCCGCCACCGGGCGCCGCCTCGATGGCCAGCCTGGCATGAACGACAGTCGCGTCGGGATCGAGTGCGACATGAAGCACGACGGTATCGATGCGCCAGGGAAAGGGCTGGTAATCGGCAAGGCGGGTCTCTTCCATGGTCATGCAGCCAATCCCTCATCTCGTGTGGCGGGCGCTCATCGACGGTCACGTCCCCCGTTCCGGGACGACGGCAAGACGCGCCAGGGGCCTCTCGTTTATGGGAAGATGGACCAGGCAGGCAAGCAGTCCAAGCACCGCACTGATCCACCAGATCACGTCGTAGGAACCGGTCGCATCGAACAGCCGCCCTCCCAGCCAGACACCGATGAAACTGCCGGCCTGGTGGCTGAAGAACACGATTCCGAAGAGGGTGGCCATGTAGCGGGTGCCGAAGACCTGGGCGACGATTCCCGACGTCAGGGGCACGGTGGCCAGCCAGACAAGCCCCATGCATCCGGCAAAGAGATAGATCGTGGTCTCGGTTCTGGGAACCAGCATGAGGGCGACAATGAGCACGGCCCTCAGGAAGTAGATGACGGAAAGACTGTAGCGCTTGCTCCAGCGCTGTCCGACCACTCCCGCCAGGAGGCAGCCGGCGATGTTGAAGATACCCACAAGACCCAGCGACCAGGCCGCCACCGTCGCATCGAAACCGGATCCTGTCACGAATGCCGGGAAGTGCACCGTGATGAAGGCAATCTGAAAGCCGCAGACGAAGAATCCGAGAGTCAACAGCACGTACCCCGAATGCCGCCCGGCCTCGACGATGGCTTCCCGCATGCCCTGTTCGTGCGCCGGTTCGTCAACGGCCGCAGACGGAGCCGGCAGCATGATGGCCAGCGGGATCATCACCAGGGATGCTGCCGCCAGGACAATGAGCGCGCCCTGCCATTCGAACAGGCTGATAGCGAACTGGGCATTGGGCGAGAAGACGAACTGACCGAAGGAGCCGGCGGCGGTGCCAAGCCCGAGGACGAAGGAACGCCGCTCCGCCGACACGACCCGGGCCATGGAGGCAAGCGCCAGGGAAAAGGCGGTGAAGGCGACACCGAGACCGACAAGGACACCGGCCGCCAGAACGAACATGGTGCCGGATTCGACGACCGACATCGCCCATATGCCGAAGGCATAGACGATCGCTCCAAAGATGATCACCCGGCTGGGACCAAAGCGGTCGGCGATCATTCCGGCGACCGGAACGCCAAGGCCCCAGAGCAGGTTCTGCACGGCAAGCGCCAGCGCGAACACTTCCCGGTTCCAGCCGTGGTAGAGCGTCACCGGCTCCTGAAAGAGCCCGAAGACGGAACGAACGCCAAAGCCGATCATGGCAATGACGCACCCTGCGGCGATCACGACAAGAGGTGATCTCCAGGAACTACTCATGGTCCTGAGGGGAACGATCAGCCGTCGAGAAACCGTTTGAAGGCACGCCCCACGAATCGTGCGGGATGCTCTTTGGGATCCCGCATGGCTGCCTCCTCCTTCAGTTCACGCGCCTTTCTGGCAAGGACCGGGCGGGCCTTCTCCTCGTAGATTTCCTTCGCCTTCGCCCTCACCCTGGGATCGGCCGCAGCCCGCCTGGCCGCGGCAAGGAGGAGATGGCGGAGCACAAGTGGCATGGGATCACTTCCCTTCGGGTTGCGGTCTCAAGGACCGGCGATGGCGGCTACTTCATCGATTTCATCGACCGTCATTTTCCAGGCGCCGGCCGCCGCCGCATTGGCCTTCACCTGGTCCTCCCTGGTGGCCCCGCAGATCACGGTGGTGACGGCATCGTGACTC
>JAJEHK010000183.1 GCA_022823765.1 Alphaproteobacteria bacterium
GCCCGTGGCACTCCCGCAGCCTGGCGATTTCGTCGGAGAGCCTGTCGTGCCAGGGCTTCCAGTAAAGGGCGATCCGCTCCTCGACGGCCCGGGCGTCGGGACGCTGTCCGGGGAGGTAGATTTCCTCGTGGTCAAAGGTCGTGAGCGGAACCAGTTCGGAAGTCTCTTGACCCGGGTAGAGAACCCGGTCGTCCGTTGCCCGGTTGAGATCAACGACATATCGGGAATGAGTGGCGGTCACGATCGTGGCGTCAAGTTCGTCGGCACAGGTGTAGAGCCTGTCGACATGCCAGTCGGTGTCGGGAAGGTGCCGGGCGATCGGTGTCATCCGGTCGGCGATTGCTGCGGGAAGCCGGGTGCCGACATGGGGGAAGCTGATGACGAGTGGGGCTTCGCCCCGTTTCACGATGGCTGTCTGCACGGGGAAGGTCCTTTACGGCGTTGTCAGGCTGGTGGGTGTGAGGATGAGGTGGTGGGCGGCATCGGCGATCCTGCTGCCTGGAATGATGGCGACCGGCTGGTTGACATGCCAGCGCTCCACCAGGTTGTCATAGTAAGGCGAAAAGGGATTGCCTGACTGGCCGGGCATGGTGACGAAGTGCCCGGTCACGGGATCGTTGAGATCGATCACGGCACGCAGGGATGGGCCGTGGAAGGTGTTGAAGTGATCGCGCCCGGACGCGATACGGTAACTCGTGGCGAAGACGCTGTAGCCGTCACCGCCCAACGGAATGCTGACGCCGGTCAGGGAGTCGAGAATGGGGACGAGACCGAAGAGCGGATGACGCAGGTGCATTGCGTGGACATCACCCCAGACCCAGCCTGACGGATCGCTTCCATGTGACCTGACGAGAGTGTCCGCTGCCTCGTCGAGGGCGCGGCCGGACACCTCGGCACACGTGAGGGTCTCGCCGGTCAGGATATCGTTGCACCAACCGTGGACGTCATCACCGAGAGTCGCAAGAACGAACAGTGGGCGGTCCCTCCATGCCCGTTCGAACAGTTCGCCCAGCTCGTCCGCATAAATCGCCCGGGTGAGGGCGCGATACCAGGTATGAAAGATCGTGGGCGCTATATGGTCGGCATCCATGGAGTAGTCCCAGTCCTCCAGATGAATCTGCAACAATCGCCCGGCTGTGGTCTGAGGTTTGCTGGTGAGGGCATGGGGAACCAGGGTCGAGGCAAGCCCCGACCAGGTGTCAAGCTGGAGGCGGTAGAAGGTGGCCGGGTCGAGACGTGTCCCGGTATCCAGAACATCGTGAATGCGTTGCGCCCGCCATTCGGGTTCCCATCGATGACTGAGGAAGTAGGGATAGTCTTTGCTGACGGGACGGTTGTTGGCGGCAACGATGATGCCGGACGGTGGATCGACGACGCGGGGCAAATCGTCGAAGGGGATGCGACCGGCCCAATCTGCTTCGCCGGAACTTCCGTCGACGGGAAGGCGGCCGTCACCGGAACGGCGCACGGGCACGAATCCCGGAGACAGCACTCCAATGGATCCATCTCTGTCGGCATAGATGATGTTCTGCATCGGACCGGCGAAGCTGCGTCCCGCGTTGTTGAAGGCCTGCCAGTTCTCGGCTGTGTGAAGAAGGAGCGCTGCATTCACGCTCTGGTCGTCGTCATGCAGCATGGTCCAGGCAAGCGACAGCACCTCGTCGTCATCGGTGTCACCATCGAGGTATCTGACCATTCCCGTCAGGACAGGACCGTGGCGGGTTTCGAGCATCGTGACATGCTGGTTTCTGGAAAACCTGACCGCGATGGTCTCATCACGCACCGCAAAGGGTGCGGATCCGGCGGGTGTCATGTAGCGATCCGGGTTGTCCGGGTCGCGCTCCTCGACGAAGAGGTCCTGGGTGTCGGGTCCGGTGTTGGAGACCGTCCAGGCGATGGCGCCGTTCGTGCCCACGAGAACGAATGGCATGCCGGGCAAGGTCGCGCCGGCGACGTTCAGTCCCGGCGCCGCCATGTGGGCGAGATACCAGACCGAAGGAATGGCGAAGCCCAGATGGGGATCGTTCGCGGCAATGGGGAATCCCGAAATGGTATGGCTGCCGCTCACCGCCCAGTTGTTGGAGCCGTTGTTGGTGTCGGGAAGATGACGGGCGAAGAATGCGGCGAATGCCGCGAAATCAATCCCTTCCTCGAGATCGATGACAGTTGTGTCACTGTCGGGAGACGGGGGGAGGAAACTCGCGGCCTTCTCCGGCCCCAGTCGTTGCACCAGCGCGGCATGCAGCGCCTCTTCACGCCAGTTTCCCGAGAGCATGAGGGCCATGACCTTGAGCCAGGAGACGGAATCGGCGGGATGCCAGGGCTCCGGCTCATTGGCCAGAAGAAGTGCCAGTTCCGGTGCAGGGGGACCGGTGCGTGTGGCAAGCCAGGCATTCACGCCTGCTGCATAGGTCTCCAGGGCAGCACGAGCCTCGGGAGGCAGGCTGGCCACGGATGAGTGCGCCGCCCGGTAGAGGTCGAGCAGGCGCAGGAAGCGGTCGTTGTCGGCAGCCAGAGAACCCAGGAGTTCGGCGACCCGTCCCTGGGCGCCACGGCGTTGCATCTCCATCTGGAAGAAGCGGTCCTGTGCATGGGCATAACCGAGCCCGAAGTAAGCATCCTCGGGCGACCCGGCATGGATGTGGGGTATGCCCCATTCATCGCGCAGGATGTCGACGGGCCCGGAGATACCTTCGACAGTGATCGTGCCGTCAATGTCGGGAAGGGTGGTCCTGAGCCAGAAGTAGAGACCGGCGCCGGCGACGGGAATCAACAGCATGATGACGATGATCACACCGGTCACACGGCGCAGGAGTTTCCCCATCAAGCATCCTCCCGGGACCGGAGCTCCCGGAGAATGGCTTCGCGATGCTCATCGAGGCCCGGGACGCGGCCGCGCCGTGCAGGATCCTCGAACGCGGACAACTTGATCGGATTGCCTGACATCCGGATGGGGCCTGCCCGGGCATCCTCGGCGGTGACGATCATGTTGCGTGAGGCAACGTGCGGATCAGTCATGACATCCGCGACCGTGTTGATGGAGCCGCAGGGAACTCCGGCGTCCTGCAGCACGGCGAGCCAGTGATCACCCGGCTCGGTGGTCAGCACCTTCTCAAGCTTCTTCTGGAGGGCGTCGACATGCCTCGCCCTCATGGCATTGGTGGAAAAGCGGCTGTCCGAGGCAAGGCAAGAGAGCCGGAGGACGTCACAGAGCTTCAGAAAAAGGTCGTCATTGCCAGCTGCGATGACGATGTAGCCATCACTGGTTCTGAATGCGTCAAAGGGTACGATCGACGGATGGCGGGTGCCAAGCGGACCCGGGGTCTCGCCGGTGGTGGCGTGGCGGACGATTGCATTTTCCAGAATGGCGATCTGACAATCGAGCATCGCCACGTCGATCATGATCCCCTCGCCGGTCCGGGTTCTGTGGTGGAGGGCTGACGTGATGCCGATTGTCGTGAAGAGGGCCGCCGCGATGTCACCGATCGAGGTGCCGACACGCGTCGGTTCGCCTCCTGGATGTCCGGTGAGGCTCATGACACCACCCATGGCCTGGACAATCAGATCGTATGCCGGCCGGTTGCTGTATGGGCCGTTCTGGCCGAATCCGGACACCGCAGCATAGATGAGGCCTGGATGCCGTTCCTTCAGGACTGCCCACGCATAGCCAAGACGATCCATGACACCGGGGCGGAAATTCTCGATGAGCACGTCGGCCGAACCAAGAAGGGCCTCGAACACCTCACGGTCGCAATCGTTCCTGAGATTGAGCGCGATGCTCTCCTTGCCGCGGTTGATCGAGGCAAAGTAGCCTGATAGGGGCCCCATGAACGGCCCGATTTCCCTTGCGTCATCGCCCGTGTCCGGTTGCTCGACCTTGATGACCCGCGCACCGAGGTCGTGCAGCATCATGGTGCAGTAGGGTCCGGCGAGAACCCGTGTCAGGTCGATGACCGTGATGCCATTGAGCGGCCCGTCGGGCATGAACGACAACCCTCCTGGAATGGGCCTGGACAATCACACGAAGCGGGGCGCTTCGTCCATCACAGGCGTCGGGCCAGTTCCAGAGCACCATAGGTCAGGATGCCACTGCAACCGGCGCGTCTGAAACAGGCAAGGGCCTCATCCCACACCCTGTCGCGATCGAGCCAGCCGTTGCGGCACGCTCCTTCAAGCATCGCGTACTCGCCGGACACCTGATAGGCGAAAACAGGAACGCCGAAGGTGTCCTTCACTCGGCGCACGATATCGAGGTAG
>JAJEHK010000172.1 GCA_022823765.1 Alphaproteobacteria bacterium
GTTGACTGCGCAGGGCTTGAGTCATTCGAGCAGGATCTCGCGACGACTCGGTCATCCTACAAAAACGATCCGATTATTCCTGATAAACCGACTTTCGAAGAGGCCTGGGAGACCATCCGACAAATCGTGATGTTTTTTGAAGCCAATTGTTTCATCCCCTTTGAGTTTCATGTGGACTGAGCGGCACAGCCTTCAATGTGAAGTGCTCCTCGGGTCAGTGGAATGGAGCGCCCGAAGATAAGGTTCGGACTGAGCGAAATGGGTCGTCTTCAATACATTCGAGTTCGGTCAACATGTGATTGCGATTATCGGATGGTATGGAGAATATCACCATAGAAATGGTGTGTGAGACAAGCGTTGTGAGCTAGCGTGACAAGGATCGCTCAACGGGAAGGGCGGCTGTTTTCTGTTCCTCAGGTCGGATACGCACGCGTATCGTTCCCGAGATTACCATAGGAAGGGCTCCTCCGCTTGCGGGAGCTGCATCGGTTCAAGGTGCGTGAACAGCGTCTTGCGGACGAACTTGGCGGAGATCAGGTCACTGGCGTCTTCCCGTGCCGGAATGCTTTCGCGCGGAATCCACCTTTGGACGAACATGGACGGCGCCTTGGTCCTTTCGGATATCGAACCCGCCCGATTTTTCTACCAGCGTGCTCAGATTGGCGCATCCGTAGCTGCGCGGATCGAAATCGGGATACGCGCCCTGGATGCGATTCCCGACGCTGGCCAGGTTCTCCCACCCGTCGGCGTCCGGCTCACCGATCGCGCCCGCGATGATCTTTCTGGCCTTGCTTGGCGGCACCTTCCCTTGCGCGGCGGTCCTGTCCGGTGTCGTGCCGCTCTTCTTCTCCTCCTGTCCGGCATCCAGGAGGTTCTCGACGTAGATGAAGCGGTTACAGGCGTTGCGGAAGGCCTCGACCGCCTTGCGCTCGCCGAAGCCGTACACCTCCAGGCCTTCCTCGCGCAGCCTCTGGGCAAGGCGCGTGAAGTCGCTGTCCGAACTCACCAGCACCACCCCGTCGAGGGTGCGCTTGTACATGAGATCCATGGCATCGATCACCAGCGCTATGTCGGAGGCGTTCTTGCCCTTCGAGTTGCTGCGCTGCTGATGCTGCAGGATCGCCAGCGACTTGATCGCTTCGTTCCAGCCGGAAAGTTTGGTGCCCGAGAAGTCGCCGTAGATGCGGCGCACGTTGGCCTCGCCCAGCTTCACGATCTCATCGAAGATCGGCTGGGCGTGTTTCGCGCTGGTGTTGTCCGCGTCGATCAGGACCGCGAGGCTCCTTGTCCTGCGTGTTTCGGCCATGTGTTCTCCTGCTCTGGCGTGGCTATCCAGAGAGGTTCTTATGGCATTGCCGGCATATGTGCCAATTCGGAGACGTTTCTGCCCTTCGTTCGGGATACCACAAGGCGGTCCGTGGACCATGCGAGCGTGGAGTACGCATCGACTTGTGCGCCCTGAGGGAAGAGTGCAGCTCCTGTTCGAACTTGACATGTAGTGCTATTCGCATTACATAGAGAGATCTGGCAATGGAGGCGAGCATGTTGGACTTCGATGTCGCGTCCGGCAACTCGGGAAAGCGGACCAGGTCAACCCAGGTACGCCACGATGATCGACTGGCGAGCCTGATTGAGCGCGCCGTGCTCGCGCTGGCGGTCGACAAGTCGACGTTTCTGCGCGCCGCCATCGAGCGCGAGGCCACGCGTGTCCTCGAACTGCAGTCTCGGCACACACTGACGCCCGAGGACGCCAGGATGTTCGCCGCTGCCCTCGACGCCCCACCCGCTCCAACCCCGCGCGCTCTCGAAGCTGCCCGAATGTACAGCGCGCGCGTGGTTCATGCCGACTGAGCATCCTGCTCTCAGGATCGAGCAGTTCGACCCGGCGCGACATCATCGCGCCGATTTCGATTGCGGCGTCCACCGTCTCAACAACTACCTCAAGCTGAGCGCACGGAAACAGCAGCGTGATGACATGACCCGCGTCTATGTCGTTGTAGCGGACGGAAGCCCGCGGATTCTGGGCTATCATGCAATCAATCTTGGCATCATGAACGTGGATGAACTTCAGCGCCGACCACGGGGAACTCCCGATCATGGGGAAATCCCCGTGCTCTTCCTGGGACAGGTCGCGGTCGACAGGCGACAACAGGGCAGGGGCCTTGGCGGCATCCTCATGCACCACGTCTTTCAAAAGGCATGCGTGATCGCCGACACGGCCGGATGCCACGCGATTGTCCTTGATGCCATCGCGGATGGTGGCGAGGAAGAATTTGCCCGCCGCACGTCATGGTACGAGAGCTTTGGCTTCGCAAGCTTCGCAAGCAACCCGCGACGCATGTTCCTCGCCATGAAACAGGTGCGCGCGGTGGTTCAGGCGAGTCCTGGAAACGCAAACGCGTAGGGTGCAGTTTCCGCCCGGACTGGGCCGCATGGGGATGACTGTGTCAGGGCCTGCGAATGAAGAATCTGGGCGGTTCGACCATCGAGGAAGACGGGCGGCCCATGCCAGGCGGTGGTGCGCGGTCGGCGCGACGCAGTCGGTTCCGACGGTCTATCGGGGGTGATCGGCGGCGAGCGTGAGTGTGGTCCAGTCGCCGATGATGGTGGTGGCGCGCGGTGCGTATCCCGCCTGGCGGTAGGCGTCGAGGACGGGGGCGGACTGGTCTTCTAGAAATCCCGAGAGGATGACGGTTCCGGCGTGGATGGCGGGCGCCATGTCGATGAGGGGGCGGGCCAGGATGTTGGCGATGACGAGATCGAAGGGCGTGTCGGTGAGGGCACTGAAGGCATCTGCGCAGACGAGCTGGATGCGGCCGGCGAGGGCGTTCTCCGCGATCTGGCGTTGAGCAAAGGCAAGGGCGAGGGGGTCGTTGTCGACGGCGATGACCTCGCAGTCCCAGGAGAGGGCGGCAGCGATCGAGAGAATGGCGGACCCGCATCCCATGTCGAGGACGGTGCGGGGCGGCGTCCTGAGAGCGCCAATGGCCTTGAGGCACCCGGCGGTGCTCGGGTGCTCGCCGGTCCCGAAACCGGCCCCGGCCTTCATGCGGATGAGGTGTGTGTGCGTTTGGACCGGGTGGTCGCCATGGATGATGGTGAAGGGCCCGACGAGAAGGGGCGGGAAGGCGCGGGCGTTGTCGGCGACCCAGTCCCTTTCCGGCAGCTCATGGAGGGAAGGCGTGACGCCGAGGCGTGTCTCGAGGTGCCGGCGCGCGCGTTCGGCCTCCTCGCGGCTGGCGAAGAGGGCCTGGACACGGGCGCCGAAGAGGGAAAGGGACTGGGGCTCGAGCTCGTCGAGGAGGTCGTGTGCCCGCTCGTGCTCCGCCTCGAGCTGCCAGGTCATGCCGGCGTGACGAAGGCCGCCATGATCTTCTTGCGGCCGGCCTTCTCGAAGGCGATGTCGAGCTTCTCGCCATCGGCCTTGAGGACCCGGCCATAGCCGAATTTCTGGTGGAAGATGCGGGTGTCGGGCCCCGGCGCCGCGCCGGTCGTGGGCGTTGCGGGGGCATCCCGGGAAGGGAACTGCTGCTGGCGCCGGGCGAGGGTGCGGGAGAAATTGCTGTCGGTGACGGCCTCTCCGAACTCTGATTGGTTGCGGTAGCCGACGAGGGGGGATTCGTCCGTCTGCACGTGTTCGCCCGGAAGTTCGGCAAGGAAGCGCGAGGGAAGGTTGGACGTGGTGTGGCTGAAGATCCGCCGGGTGGCGGCATGGAAGATGGCGACACGCTGGCGGGCCCTGGTGAGGGCGACGTAGGCGAGGCGACGCTCCTCTTCGAGACCCTTGTTGCCGTCCTCCTCGAGGGCGCGCTTGTGGGGAAAGAGGTCCTCTTCCCAGCCGGGCAGGATGACGGTGTCGAACTCGAGGCCCTTGGCCAAATGGAACGTCATGATGCTGATCATGTCGCCGTCGATGGCGGCATCTCCTTCGGTGACCAGGCTCACGTGGTCCAGGAACTCCTCGAGGTTCTCGAAGTCGGCCAGCGCGACGACGAGTTCCCTCAGGTTCTCGAGCCTGGCCGGAGCGTGGATGGACTTGTCCTTCTGCCACATCTCCGTGTAGCCCGATTCATCGAGGATGATCTTGGCTGTCTCCGCCGGGGCTGCGCGGCTTGCCTCGGCGCGCCAGCGGTCGATGCTCTCGATGAAGAGACGCAGGGTGCGCCGCCTCGCCGGCGGCAAGGCCGTGGCGTTGACGACGTAGCGTGCGGCGCCGAGCAGACTGGTGTGGGCGCTGCGCGCATGGTCACGCAGGGGGATGAGAGATTTCTCGCCCAGACCGCGCTTGGGAAGATTGATGATCCTCTGGAAGGCGAGATCGTCTTCGTCCTGGCGCACCAGGCGCAGGTAGGCGAGGGCATCGCGGATCTCGCGGCGTTCGTAGAACCTCCGGCCGCCGATGATGCGGTAGGGCACGCCCAGGGTGATGAAGCGCTCTTCGAAGTGCCGTGTCTGGTGGCCGGCCCGCACCAGCACCGCCATCTCGTTGAGCGGGTGCTTCTTCCTTTGGAGGTTCTCGACCATGTCGCCCACGGCATGAGCCTCGTCCTCGCCGCTCCACACGCCGTGGACGGCAATGGGCTCCCCGGCGTCGTCGCCCTCGGGCGTCCACAGGGTCTTGCCGAGCCGGGAGCGGTTGTGGGCGATGAGGCCCGAGGCCGCGGCCAGGATGCGAGGCGTCGAGCGGTAGTTGCGCTCGAGGCGCACGACGGTGGCGCCCGGAAAGTCCTTCTCGAACTTGAGGATGTTGCCGACTTCCGCGCCACGCCAGCCGTAGATCGACTGGTCGTCGTCGCCGACGCAGCAGATGTTGCCCGATCCGCGGGCGAGCAGGCGCAGCCACAGGTACTGGATCGCGTTGGTGTCCTGGTATTCGTCGACGAGGATGTAGCGGAATCGACGATGCCAGGTCTCGAGCACGTCAGGGTGGTCGAGGAGGAGGCGGTAGGGCTTGAGCAGCAGATCCCCGAAATCGGCCGCATTGAGGGATTCGAGGCGCTCCTGGTAGGCGCGGTAGAGGGCCTGGCCCCTGCCGTGAGCGAACGCGCCTGCCTCGTCCGCGGGGAGCTGGTCGGGAGTCCATCCCCTGTCCTTCCACCTCTGGATCAGGAACGAGAGCATGCGTGGAGGCCAGCGCTTTTCGTCGATGTTGGTGGCCTCGAGGAGTTCGCGCGCCAGGCGGACCTGGTCGTCGGTATCGATGATCGTGTATCCCGCCTTCAGGCGCACGAGTTCCGCGTGCCGTCGCAGCATGCGCGCGCCGATATTGTGAAAGGTGCCGATCCACAGGCCGGCGGTGGACTGTCCGATGAGGGCGCTCACCCGTTCCGACATCTCGCCGGCGGCCTTGTTGGTGAAGGTGACCGCGAGAATCTGGCTTGGCCAGGCCCTCCTGGTCTCGATGAGATGGGCAAGGCGCACGGTCAGCACGCGGGTCTTCCCGGTGCCTGCGCCGGCGAGCACGAGTACGGGGCCGTCAAGGGCCCTGACCGCTTCGCGCTGCGCCTCGTTGAGGTCTTCAAGGAGGGGGGATGGACAGGCATCCTGCATGACGGGCCTCTCCTATCACAGGTTCGCCGCCCTGTTCACAAAAAGGCATGTGGACAGCCTGGATTCACTGGCAGGCGGATGAGTGCCATGATACCGCCCCCTCGGCGTGCCAGGTTTCTCACCGGACCACTCCGGGCATGAAGGAGACGGGTAAGCTTGCGCAAGGTCTTGCTGATAGCGGCGGTGCTCGTGGTGTTGGCGCTGGCCGCCGGGACCGTGTGGCTCCTGACGCGCGATCTCGAAGGCTACCGTGACGAGGTCGAGAAACAGCTCGAGGCGCTGACCGGCCGTGACGTGACGGTTTCCGGCGATCTTTCCCTGTCGTTCGTTCCCGATCTCAAGGTGGCGCTCAGCGATGTCACCGTCGGTGATGCGGATGCTCCCTGGCTCAGCTTGCCGGAGGTCCACGCGGTCGTTTCCCTGACATCGCTCATGTCCCTTGATCTGGCTGTCGAGCGGATCAGGTTGGTCGGACCGGTGCTGACCATCGGGGGACCCGACATGGCCGGTTCCCTCTCCGCCGGTGGAACGGCTTCTCCCCCGGCAGTCAGGATCGATACTGTCGAGATCGTCGATGCCACGGTGACCTGGCACAGTGAGCTCCACGGAACCCGCGTGTTCGAGGGCCTCGATCTTGCCATGGAGTCCAAGGGTGTGGATGGCCCCTTCGAGATTACCGGCGGTCTATCGGGCGATGCCGGGCAATGGACTCTCGACGCCGCCCTTGGACGGCTGACCCGACGGTCTCTTCCGGTGAGCCTCGCGATCGTATCCGACGACGGCACCTCTCTCAGGGCAGCGGGGAGTTTCCAGGACTGGATGAAGGACGCCGGGTTCGCCGGCACCGTGAGACTGGATGCGCCGGACCTCGGCAGGCTGACCGGCCTTGACGGGGCCGAGGGGTTGCCGGCGTCGTTCGATGCCGTGTTGGCGGTCGATGCCGGCGCGGTCGAGATCAGCGACCTCGCCTTGCAGCTCGATGACACGGCTGCCTTCGGCGCCATCGAATCGTCGCCAGGCAAGCTGGCGGTCCGCATGACCTCCAGCAGGCTTGATCTCGATCGCCTCGTGGCGCTGGCCCGGGAGATGCAGAGCGACCATCCGGCGCTCGCCTGGTTGCGCGGGCGCCGTGTCGCCATGGATGTCACGGTCGAACATGCGCTCTACCGGAACCGGACGGCACGACAGGTCGAGGTGGTGGCGTCCGTGGCCGACGGCACGGTTGACATCAAGCGTGCCGCCGCGCTGCTGCCGGGCAACACGCACGCCGTGATGACCGGTACCGCCAGCATCAAGGGTGACGTGCCGATCTTTCGCGGTCCGATCGATGTCACATCGAGTGATCTCAGGAGCACGCTGGCATGGCTCGGAGTGGACCTCGAGGGCGTTCCCCGGGACCGGCTGAGGACCGCCCGGTTGACGGCGCACTGTGAGGCGACGCCGGGCTCCGCCGTCCTGTCCGGCATGGATCTTGTTCTCGATTCGTCGCGTGTGACCGGGACACTCATCGGCCTCTTCGCCGGGAAGAGTAGTTTCATCGCCGATCTCGGTATCGATGAACTGGCGCTCGATGCCTATCTTCCCGCCGGCCTTCCGGACACCCTTCCGGAGATGGACTGGACCGGATTCGACATCGATGTCAGGAGCGAGGTCGGAACACTGGTGATGGGCGATGTTGTCGCCGCCGGGGTGTTTGTCGATGGCGCCCTGAGCCGGGGCACCCTGGAATTTCGACGCCTGGAGGCACGCGATGTTTCGGGCGCTTCCCTCAGGGCAACGGGGTCGATTGAACCGGCTCTGAGGGCCCTGGCGTTCGACGTCGAGATCGGGGCGGCCGACGTCGGCGCCATCGCGCGCGGAGCCGGCATCGAATCGCCGTTGGACTTGCAGAAGCTGGGACACGTGGACCTGTCGCTCGCCGTTGACGGGACATTCGAAGGTGTCGACCTCGAAGGTGATCTGGCAACCGCCGTCGCGAATCTCTCCGTCGAAGGGCACATGTTCCAGCCGCTTGCCGATCCGTCGTTTCGCGGCAACGTCAAGGTCGAGGGTCAAAGCCTTGCGGCGGCGGCCGGGGTTGCAGGGCTCGATCTGCCGGGAGGGCAGCGTGATTCCTTCAAGCTGTCTGCCGAGGTCGACTGGACGCCCCCCGAGATGAACCTTGCCTTGGCCGCCGATGCCCTTGGGGCCACATTCGACGCCTATGGCCGCCTGCGGAACGGGGTTCTGGAGGAAGGCATAGCGGTTCTCAAGCATGCCGATCCCGGCGACCTGATGGACCGCTGGGGCATCGCCGGGAGTGCGGATGTGGGAGGGCCGCTCGATATCGCCGTCAAGGCCGCCGGATCGCTCGAAGAGGGAACTGTCGTCTTCGAACGGGCCACCATGGGACCCTCCTCGTTCCAGGGCGCGGCCGGGTGGTCGACAGCCGCCGCCC
The DNA here is from genome assembly GCA_022823765.1 of Alphaproteobacteria bacterium. GTDB lineage: Bacteria > Pseudomonadota > Alphaproteobacteria > SP197 > SP197 > SP197. The sequence continues at coordinate 7,988 of JAJEHK010000172.1, forward strand.
GGCCGGTGGTCGATCTTCGTCTCGCTGCGTCGACGATCATGCTCGATGCCCTGGCGGGCCCGCTTGCCGGGGTCATCGATGACGTGGATGGACGCATCGACCTCGAGGCGGATCACCTCGTCGTCGGCGACGTGACGCTCGATGACGTTCTCCTGCGGTCCGGGGCCGCAGGCGGCGTCCTTCATCTCGAGACCCTGTCGGGATCCCTCTTCGGCGGCACCGCTCTTGTTTCCGGAACCGCCAGTCACGGTCTGCCCCACGAGGTGACCTACTCCCTCGCCCTCGAAGAGGTTGAACTTCAGGAGATGCTTGTTGCCGTGGCGGGGCGGGACACGCTCTCCGGCCGCGTCCGTCTCGAGGTCGACGGAACGGCGCGGGGGCTGACGGGCGAGGATCTCCTGCAGAGCCTCGCCGGTGAGGGACGGCTCTCGCTCCAGCGGGGCGCGGTGGAGGGTTTCGATTTTCAGGCGATGGCGGGTCTGCTGACTGGTGGTGGAGAGAGTGCCGTCATTGCTGAAGAGATCTCGCGCTCCACTGGCGAGGGCACGTCCGACATCATCACTGCCGGCGCGTCCTTCTCCGTGTCGAAGGGTGTCGCCCGTTCGGACGATCTTTCGGTCATCTTCAATGGCGCCGAAGGCGTCTATGAATTCGAGGTCGACCTGCCGCGCCACTGGATCAATCTTGCCGGATCGGTGCAGTTGACCGGCAGCACCGGCCTCCCGGCGGTCTCCATGACCGTCGCCGGTCCCCTCGACGAGACGGATCTCGTCGTCGACACCAGGCTGCTGGAGACACATCTCGTCAACGAACCCGTTCCCCTGCCGGAAGAAAAGCCGCCCACGCCGCCCGAAGAGAAGGATGCCGGCGATGAACTGGCAGCGGCTGAGCCCGAAGCGCCGGAGAGCGAAACCCCCGTCAATGAGCCGGAAGCGGATGACGGTTCACTGCTTCTCTGGGTCCTGGAAGAAGATGATGACGGTACTGAATTGCCCGTGCCACAGCCGGTCGAAGCAGACGAGGGTAACGTGGACCCGCCGGAGAACGAGGAAAGCGGCAGCATCCTGCTCCTGCTTGACTGAGCGTACTCCTGTCATTTGCCCCGAGCAGCTACGACGTAACCGGTCACTTCGGGGCAGTCTTGAGCAGCTGCGCAGCGCACACCATCAGGAGCTGAAACGCGTACAGGACAAGTCGTCCCTCGCTGCCTTGACCTTGGCGGTCGCTGCGGCGGGCGACATACCATCGTCTCGGATCGCATATCGGTTGCTGTCAGTGGATCGCGTCTTTCGGAACATTCGCTCTGACCTCAATTTCTGCACAGTGCTCCATCAGGCGTTCGAAGGGTTCGTTGACATCGAGCAGCATGCCGTCGGCCAGCATTCTCGCGTAGTCGTCGGCCAGGGCGTCGCGGGCCGTGCCTGACGGGATCAACTGCAGTCCGCCGCCAACTGCGCTGTGATAGTCGATATCGTTGCCGGCGGTGTCCTTCTCTCGGAAGAAGACCGACTTGTGGCGTGCCACGGAACGGGCGACCGCACGGTCGGCGAGAGCTTGGGCCGCAACGCCGGCATCGTCGAGCCGCGCCAGGTCGTGCCAGTGACGGGACAGGCGCTCGCCGCGCTTTTTCTCCTGCAGGCAGAAGACGTGGATGGCGGTAGCTTTCTCCCAGAACGTCCGCTCGGCCAGCATGACGAACGGTCGAGCCTGCGGAAACAGAAGATCGGGCAGGAATGGTGCCGCATCGCATTCGACAGGTCGGGCGACCCGGGGCTTGCCCGTCGAGCGCGCCCCGAACTCCACTGTGACTTCAGGGCGCACGAAGGCATAGCGGTCGAACAACGGTTCATAGGCGATGCGCAGGCGCTCCGCCTCGGCAGTTACCCGCGGCTCGAATCCGGCGCGCCGAAGGTGCGCTTCGACTGACGGCGCGGCCTGGTCAAGGACCCAGTCGTGGAGACGGGCCCGGATCGCCTTGGTCCAGCGGCGCTCCTGGCTGCGTGTGGGCGGCAGTGCTTCGGCACCGGCATTGGCGACCAGGTCAGGGGCGAAGGCCCGGATGTCATAGGTGATGTCGACGTCTTCGGAGAAGCGGCGGATCGCCCCGTACGCTTTCGACAGCGAGGTTCCTCCCTTGAACGCGAGGTCCCTGCCGAAGGGCGCATCGAACAGGGCGTGGAGTGTTGCAACGACCCAGATGTCCTTCTCAAGCAGGAATGCACGGTGCGGACTGCTGGCTTCGGCAACCCGCAGGGCGTTGCGCTGGTCGTCGGCGGAGAGCGACCGATACGGCGTCTCAGCCATGGGCGAGGCGCGCGCTGATCGACTCTGCCATCCAGATGGGCATGATCGCCCTCGCCGCGGCAAGTTCGTCGAATTCGGTACCGGAGAGGTCGGGCAGGAGCGCCTCGAGACCCTCTTCGACTTCATGTGGGCCGAGCCAGGCAAGGGCGCGAATGACTTCGCCCGCCTTGCGGCGTGGCGCCGCCAGTTGCCAGCGAGGAGCGTGACGCAGTTCGACCGTGACGCGCCCGAATTGCAGCCGCCGGTTGCGGCCAGAGGTGAGATACACCTCGCGGACAGGATTCTGGGTGGTCAGGCCCAGCCGGTTGGCTGCGGAGCCGCCGCAGGGGACGATGATCTCGCCCCAGAGCTCGGAGAGCGCCTCGAGCGCCTTGCCGATGTGCGGCGGGCAGGGACCGAAGCGTGTCTCGACGGGATGCATGTAGATGCCCTGGCAGATTCGCATCAACCGCCCGGCGCGAGCGAGACGCGCCAGCGCCTGGTCCACCGCCGAGCGTCGGCCCAGGTGAAGCAGGGCGGCCGGACAGATGGGTGTCGCCTCGGGCAGGTCCGAGGCATGCTCCATGATGCGTTTCGGAAGGCTGGGCATGGCCCTGTCTCGTAGATCTGTCAGAAATATAAGTATGAAAATGTCATTTCTCAAGGCTAACACCGCAAAGTCGGGAAGCGTCGGTTGGTGTCGGATCGGCACATAACCACTTTTCGACACCCTGAGCGGGAGCCAGGTTTCAGCCGACGGTCCCGGTAACTCGCGCCGCGGCGGTCTGGATCGAGTCCCGTGCCAGATGCGCAACCCGCACGGTTGTTTGCGCCTGGGTGTGACAAGACACCTTCCTCATCGGTAGTCTCTCCTGCGCAATCTCGGGCACTCCTGGATCGACCGCGACAATCCAGACGACAGAACAACTCCTCGGGCCGAACAGAAACGTTCGCTCGAGGGTTGAGCTCTTCGGGCAGGGGGAGCCAGGAAAGGCTTTGGGGCATTGCCTCGTGTAATGTGGTGAGCCGTCGCAGTCCGTGACAATGATAATCATTCGCAAATGTGTTGACATGGGACTGGCGATGCGCCACAGGAGCGCTAGTGATAATCATTCGCAAGGTAAAGGGGATCACGATGCTCGTGCGAATTGTTGCTCTCGCTCTCGTCGCCCTGTCGCTTCCGGCAGCGGCGGATGGTGAGGTCAATCTCTATACGGAACGCCACTACGATGCCGACGCCCTGCTCTACGAGGCCTTCCAGGAGGCCACCGGGGTCACCGTCAATGTCATCGAGGACAAGGCCGGCGCGCTGATGGAGAGGATGAGGATCGAAGGCGAAAACAGTCCCGTCGACGTCTTCATGACGGCCGATGCCTCGAACCTGATGTCCGCCTCGCTCCGCGGCCTGTTCCAGGGCGTCTCCTCTGCCGAACTGGAGTCGCGGATACCGGCCTCCCTGCGCCACCCCGACGGCGAGTGGTTTGCCTTCACCAGGCGCGCCCGCGTGATCATGGTGAAGAGCGACTTCGATTCGACGGGTCTCGAACGATACGAGGACCTGGCGGACCCGCGGTTTGGCGATTCCATCTGCATTCGCTCGTCCGGCAACATCTACAACCAGTCTCTCGTGGCCTCGCTCATCGTTGCCAATGGCGAGGACGCCGCCGCAGCGTGGGTGAGGGGGCTGGTGGCCAACATGGCGCGCGAACCGGAATCCAACGATACCGGCCAGATCAAGGCGGTGGCCGCCGGCCAGTGCGAGATCGCCGTCGCCAACACCTACTACCTGGCACGCCTTGCAAGGTCCGATGATCAGGCCAATCGCGACATCGCCGACGCCGTCAGGGTCATCATGCCGAACCAGGGTGACCGCGGGGTCCACGTCAACATTTCTGGGGCCGGCGTGGCCGCCCATGCCCCCAATCGCGACAACGCCATCGCCTTCCTGGAGTTTCTGGCCAGCGACATGGCCCAGCAGGTCTTTGCCGACAGCAACAACGAATGGCCGGTGGTTGACGGCATCGCCCATGCGGACGTGCTCGATGAGCTCTACGGGGACTTCGTTGCCGACGGCATCGATACGGCGGTGTTCGGCGCCAACCGCGCCCTCGCTCTCGAGATCATGGAAGGGAACGGCTGGAAGTAGACCCTCGGCCGCAACCGGTCACGGCCGGGATCCCGGCCGTGACCGGGCGATCCTCCCGGAGAGCAGGATAACGGGGAGAACTCCCGCCAGCACGATGGCGAGCGCCGCCGTCGAGGCCTCGGCGATCCGCTCGTCCGCCGCCAGCCTCCACGTCCTCGTGGCCAGGGTCTCGAAGTTGAAGGGGCGCACCAGAAGGGTGGCCGGCAGTTCCTTGAGAACATCGACGAACACCAGCAGGCCGCCCGTGAGGAGGCTGCCCCGCAACAGCGGTGCGTGAACTGCGGCGAGCGTGGAAAAGGGACTGAGGCCAAGCGACCTCGAGGCGCCATCCATCGCCGGGGTCACCCTGGCGAGTCCCGCATCGGTACTGTGGTAGGCAACCGCGAGGAATCGCACCACGTAGGCAAGGAGCAGCGCGGCGATCGAGCCGGTCAGCAGCAGGCCTGTCGACACCCCGAACGCCGTCTCCATGAAGGCGTCGAGACGATTGTCGAACCAGGCCAGGGGAACCAGCACCCCGACCGCGATGACCGATCCCGGGATGGCATAGCCCATGGAGGCGATCCGCGCGGCGCCGATCGTCAGCGGGCCCGCCGCGAGACGTGCCGCGTAACCCAGCGTCACGGCGGCGGCGACCGCCAGGACGGCGGCCAGCCCGGCCACCAGGGCCGAGTTTCCGGCAAGGGTCGTGAACGCCGCAAAGGGCATGGAATCGCCCGATGCGATGGAGAGCTCGAGGAGCAGGGAGACCGGAACCACGAAGCCCAGCAGGACCGGCAGGGCGGTGGCAAGGAAGGCGGCCCGGGCCCTCCACCCGACAAGGGCAAAACGCGGCAAGGGCTGGAAGCGGCCTGTCCCTGTCACGTACCGGGCCCGGCCCCTGGAGCCCCTCTCCAGGAGAATCACGGCCAGAGCGAAGAAGAGCAGGATGTTGGCCAGCTGTGCCGCGCCTTCAGGAGAGCCCCTGATGAACCATGTCCGGTAGATTCCGGTGGTGAAGGTCTGGACCCCGAAGAACTCGACGGTGCCGAAGTCGGCGAGCGTCTCCATGAGTGCCAGAGCAAGGCCGGCGGCAATTCCGGGGCGGGCCATGGGCACGGCAACACGGGCGAACGCGGACCAGGGGCCGAGCCCCAGGGACCGGGCGACGCCGAGGGCCTGGACCGACTGTGACAGGAAGGCGTTGCGCGCCAGGAGATAGACATAGGGATAAAGCACCAGCGACAGCATGGCGACCGCACCCGGCGTGGAGCGGATTTCGGGGAACCAGTAGTCATGTCGCCCCCAGCCGGTGAGATCGCGCAGCAGCGTCTGAAGAGGCCCGGCGAACTCCAGGAAATCGGTGTAGGCGTAGGCGATGACATAGGCCGGAGCGGCGAAGGGCAGCAGCAGCAGCCATTCCATGTGACGCCGCCCCGGAAACTCGCACATGGTGACGAGCCACGCGGTCCCGGTTCCGATGGTTCCGGCCACCACGGCCACTCCGGCCAGCAGCACCACGGTGTTGACGACGTAGACCGAAAGAATGCGATCGACGAGACCGGCCCACACGACATCGCTGCCGGTGAAGAGATTCGACACCACGGCAAGGATGGGAAGGGAGACCACGGCGGCAATGACGAGGGCCGCCGCCGGAAAGAACGGCCACCAGCCGGAAGCGGGTCGCATCCTCCTAGCCCGGCAACCTTACGCCTTCGAGGGGCCGACCATGGAGTGGGGCCTCACCCAGGCATCGAAGTCCTCGGGCGTGACAAGGCCAAGCGAGACGGCCGCCTCCTTCAGGGTGGTGCCCTCGGCGTGCGCCTTCTTGGCGATCCGCGCCGCATTGTCATAGCCGATGTGGGGGTTGAGCGCCGTAACCAGCATGAGCGAACGCTCCATCATCTCCTCGATGCGGACCCTGTCGGCGGTGATGCCGGCAACGCAGCGGTCCGTGAAACTCGCCGCCGCATCGCCGAGTAGACGAGCGGAACGCAGCACGTTGAAGACCATCACCGGCTTGAAGACATTGAGCTCGAGGTGTCCCTGGGCTCCGGCAAAAGTAACCGCCGTGTGATTGCCCATGACCTCGGCGCAGACCATGGTCAGCGCTTCGCACTGGGTCGGGTTGACCTTGCCCGGCATGATCGAGCTGCCCGGTTCATTGGCCGGCAGCACAAGTTCCCCGATGCCGCTGCGCGGACCGGAGCCCAGCAGCCGGATATCGTTCGCGATCTTGTTGAGGCTGACGGCGACGACGTTGAGCGCCCCAGACACCTCCACCATGGCATCATGGCTCGCCAGGGCCTCGAACTTGTTGGCGGCGGTCACGAAGGGAAGGCCCGTCAGCGCGGCGATGCGTTCAGCGAAGGCGACGTCGAATCCCTCGGGACTGTTGAGACCGGTGCCGACCGCCGTCCCTCCCATGGCGAGCTGCATCAGGCGCGGCATCGTTGCCCTGAGGCGCTCGATGCCGAGTTCCACCTGACGGGCGTATCCGGAAAACTCCTGGCCCAGGGTGAGCGGCGTCGCATCCTGAAGGTGCGTCCGGCCGATCTTGACGATGTCGGCGTACTCCTCCGTCTTGGCCGCCAGTGCGGCGTGAAGCCGTTGAAGCGATCCAAGAAGCCGCCGGTCGACCTCGATGGCGACGGCGATGTGCATCGCCGTCGGAAATCCGTCATTGGATGACTGGCCCATGTTGACATGGTCATTGGGGTGCACCGGGTCCTTGGAACCGAGATCGCCACCGAGGATCCCGATGGCCCGGTTGGCGATTACCTCGTTGACGTTCATGTTGGTCTGGGTGCCCGATCCGGTCTGCCAGACCACGAGAGGAAAGTGGTCCTCCAGGCGTCCTTCGATGACCTCGTCGGCGGCGGCGATGATGGCGTCAGCCAGATTGTCCGGGAGCCGGCCCGAGGAACGGTTGATATCCGCCGCCGCCTTCTTGATGTAGCCGAAGGCCTCGATCACCTGCGAGGGCATGCGCTCGGACGGTCCTCCGATGGGAAAGTTGCCAAGCGACCTCTGGGTCTGGGCGCCCCAGTAGCGATCACCGGGAACGCTGATCTCCCCGAGAGAATCGGTTTCTGTTCGGAGATCGGCCATGGAATGGGGTTCCCGTGTCGAGGCAGGCCTTCCTTACCACACTGCGTCCCGTCCTTGCGAACGATTCTCAACCGTGGACTGCAACCCTACTTCTTGCGGAAGGCATCGAGGGAGACGATGGTGCCGTCGCCGTCGGGTGGTTCGGGCTCTTCCTCCTCGGCAGGCCCTGCCTCGCCAGCCTTGAAATTCAGTCCGAACTTGACGCTCGGATCGACGAACGAGGTGACGGCAGTCCAGGGAACTCCGAGTTCGTGGGGCATGCGGTCAAAGGAGAGACCAATGGAGAAGCCCTCTTCGTCGACCTCGAGATTCCAGAACTGGTTCTGGATGACGATCGTGATGTCCTCGGGATAGCGGGCCTTCAGGGCCTTGGCCATCCTGACGCCGGGGTGGTCGGTGCGGAAGGTGATGTAGAAGTGGTGGTCCCCGGGCAAGCCGTCGCGCGCGGCGATCTCGAGGGCGCGCGCCACGACGCTGCGCAGGGCGCCGTCAACCAGAAGCCCATAGTGGATGGAATCACTCATCGATCGACCGGACCGTCAGGGATTGACATGATGGAGGGCTTCTGTTGCCCGGTGCCCTCCAAACCGCGCTTGTCGCTTAAGCAGCGACAGCGAACGCCTCGTTGTCGTTGGCGTTTGTGTGATTGACCCGATAACGGCGGTATCATACCGGGCGAAAATCGCACCTTTACCACGCACGTCGATCCTGGTTCGCCCCCATAGGTTTATGGTGGAGGCGGCGGGTACTGCCCCCGCGTCCGCAACGTCTATTCCGAACGACGTTTATCGCCATAGCCCGGCGCACCGGGCAACCCGTCATATAGTCGCACCGCGATTGCCATGCAACCCCTTTTCGGGTAGTGCCCGGGTTTGACACCAGTGCATGCCGGGGGACCTGTCGTGAAGCGAACTCCGTTGATTCTGGCTGCGGTCAGCCTGCTTTGCGTCGCCTGGTCCTTTGATCGCGTGGACCCCGAGGATGGAAAGATCCGGCTGGAACAGGGGGGTGGCGTTCCCGACGGGTACGAGAGAGGCGTGGATCGATACGTGGGAGTGGTGTCGTACTGTGACTACGCCTGGTGGATCGATAAAGGCGCATACAACGTTCAAATCATGTTCTGCTGGGCGGAACAGGGTCGTGACGGATGGAAGCCGGAGTACGCAACCCCGACAGCGTTTCTGAATGACTTTTATTCCACTGATGGTGTCGTCAAATCGCGTGCAACTCCCGCCGGGACCGTTGAGACTGCCGTGGGCACCATCGAGATGGTGGGTTTCGACATCAACGAATACACCTACGGTGAAGATCGAAGAGAGTGCATCGGCTTCAACAAGGGATGGGCGCCACGTGTCATCTACGGCGAGCAATGGTTCGGAAAGATCGTGTCCTTCTATGCTTGCGGGAGACTTGGGCTCACGATACGCAAGGAGAAGTTTCTGGAGATCCTGTCGGGTCTGAGCATCGAGGGCGAGTTTGAGGCGCTGGTGACAGGCCAGTCGGACTGAGACACGAACCCGGTCTGGGGAACCCCGAGGAAACCGGATGCGGAAGGCCTCTCAGGCCGTCATCAGTGCGTGGACATTCCTGGAAAGCAGCTGGCCCGGTGCAGAGCGCTTGCGGCCACCGGAGGGATTCCGCGTCGAAGGCCGCGAGTTCAAACGCGTCCGGCGCACCGCGGCCGCCGCCCGCTCACGGCAACTTGTCTCGGCCTCACATTGTTCCGCCATGCCGGGCATGGTCTCATGCCGTAATCAGGCATTCCTTTCCGACACTGCCTGACCATCGCAAGTCACCTCGCTGATCGTCCCATTCGTCGGCATCGCGTCAAGGTCCAGCTCGCCTGCTTCATCGCCGGATTGCGGAATGTCCCGACCTCACTACGCCAAGGGTGTTCCCAATCGTTGTTCGCAGCCGCTATCGCCTATCACGGAAGAGAACAGACAATCAGGCCGCCATCTCCACCCAGACTCAGGCTTGAGCATTGCACCGCTGGGATCTTGCGGGTCAACGGCATACTTCCCATGCTACAAGGACACCAAGAGTTGGCGAGGAACATGATGGCTGAGCCTAGCCTGGTTGACCGCATCCAACTTGGTGAAGATTCGACACTGGAGTTCAAGCGCGTTGACGTCACCGGTCAACGCGTCAGGAATCCGGATCGGGGCGCGTTCGCTGATGAACTTGCCGCGATGGCGAATGGACGAGGCGGGACCGTCATCCTGGGGGTAGACGACAGAAGTCGGGAGGTGCTTGGCATCGCACTCGCCGACCTGGATGTTGTCGAGGGATGGGTTCGCGAAATCTGTAACGATTCGGTGAAACCGGCGCTAGACGCCGATATCCGCAAGTTCACAATGGAGACCGTTGCCGGCGACATGGTTCCGGTCATCCGGGTTGACCTGGCGCGTAGTCTGTTCATTCACAGGAGCCCCGGGGGATACTTCCGTAGAATTGGCAGTTCCAAGCGCGAAATGACCCCGGAAGCACTCACGCGGTTGATTCAGGAGCGCAGCTACAGTCGTCTCATTCGGTTCGACGAAACCATCGTCCCTGGAACGGGTCGCGCGGACCTGCACTTTGCGCTTACTCGAAGATTTACCCTGAGCGACCCCACTGACGACACATTGCGCAAACTCCGTATCATGTCGAAAGACGATGACGGAGCCGAACGGCTCACGATTGCGGGTGTGCTGCTCTGTACCCCCGAGCCGCAACGCTGGATGGCGCACGCGTACATCCAGGCTGTCAGCTACGCCGGAGACCGGACAGACATCGAGTACCAGACAGATTCGCGAGACATCGGTGGACCGCTCGACGAACAGGTTGCGGAAGCACTGCACTTCCTGCGACGGAACACATTGGTACGGGCAACAAAGAATGGACCACGATCAGATCGGCCGCAGTTCAGCGAACGAGCGGTTTTTGAGGCTCTTGTGAATGCTGTTGCGCATCGCGACTACTCAATTGCCGGATCGCGGATACGCCTTCACCTGTTCGGGGACCGGCTCGAACTCTATGTTCCTGGCGCGCTCGCGAACACACTGACTCCGGACAGCCTGCACCTGAGGCAGGCCAGCAGGAACGAACTCATCGTGTCCCTGTTGGCGCGTTGCCCCGCCCCCACAGGCCTTGGGCGTTCACGATTGATGGACCGCCGCGGTGACGGTGTGCCAATCATTCTCAAGGAGTGTGAACGTCTGACCGGCCACCTTCCCGAATACAGCGTACTCGACGACAGCGAACTGCGTCTCGTAGTTCGGTCGGCGAACTAGGCGCTGCCTTCGTTCGCGATGCATGAACCGGAGAAGGTCGCTGGCGGCGTGCGCCGATCGGTTTCAGACGGGCCTCGAATGATCATTGATCCGGGACGGTGTCAATGACCAAAAGCATGCAGATGGTGTGTCTTGCAAACTCCCGAAAGCTATCGGGTCGATGCATTGCCGGTCGGCTGTGGTCGGCCGAAGAGGGTGCAGGGCACTGGATTCGGCCCGTGAGCGAACGAGTTAACCAGGAGGTATCCGAATACGAGCGCCAGTACGAGGACGGAAGCGATCCCCGGATTCTCGATATCATCGACGTGCCGGTGCTCAAGTCGCAACCGGAAGGTTGCCAGACCGAAAACTGGTTGCTTGACCCTGAATACTATTGGGAGAAGGCCGGTGTCTATTCGCCGTTGGATCTCCCCGATCTGGTTGATCCGGTGGAGCCACTCTGGGTCGACGGCTTCAGCACCTATCATGGCTGCAATGACAAGGTTGCCTTGGAATGGACGGAGAAGACAACCAGTTCCTTGAGGCTGATCGCCGTCGAGGAAGTCGTTCTTACGGTGTTTGCGCCGGGTGAGGCGTTCGGGAACTCCAAGCGGCGCGTCCAGGGCCGGTTCGTGCATGCAGGACAGGACTACGCATTCTGGGTGACGGACCCCCTGTACGAACGAAGGTTTCTTGCAAGGCTTGACGGAACCTACCGGATTGGAGAGTGCCATCTTACCATCAGCCTTGGGGAGCCATTCCAGGACGCCATGTTCAAGCTCATCGCTGCCATCATCGAACCTGAAGGGCAGTAGTGTTGTGGACGCGAGCACAAGAACCATTCTCACGGTCGGTCACTCCAACCATGTCTTGGAGGATTTTCTTGAGCTTCTGAACCTGCACGGCGTGACCGCCGTCGCAGATGTGCGATCCGCTCCCTACAGCCGCTTCAATCCCCAGTTCAATCGCGAGCAGTTCGCCGGGTCACTCAAGGCTTCCGGATTCAGGTATTCGTATCTCGGTTGCGAACTGGGTGGGCGATCTGATGACCTGTCCTGTTACGAATGCGGACGCATCCGCTATGATCGACTCGCGCGCACGCCGGGGTTTCGAGATGGTCTGGAGAGAATCTTGCGCGGCGCGGAGCAGTACCGAATTGCACTGATGTGCGCCGAGAAGGAACCGCTCGACTGCCATCGGGTCCTTCTCGTTGGCCACGAACTGGACAGGCAAGGGGTCGAGGTCGCGCACATTCTGGCCGATGGGGCGCTCGAGTCGCATGCGAGCGCGATGAATCGCCTGCTTGCTGAATTGGGGTTTGAGTCCGAAGACGACTTGTTCAACCGACACCGGACGCGCGACCAACTCATTGAGGAAGCGATTGCACAACAGACGAAACGCGTTGGACACGTCATTGAAGGAGTGAGAAGCGTGGCAGGGCGGAACGACCCATGAAGGTATCGACGATAGGCTTCACCAGGAAATCCGCACGGCGGTTCTTCGAGCTTCTGCGCGGGTCGGGCGTCACGCGCATCGTGGATGTGAGACTTCGCAACGGCTCGCAGCTTGCCGGTTTCGCCAAGAGGGATGATCTCGCCTGGTTCGCACGCGAGCTGTGCGGCATCGATTACGTCCATGTGCCCGACCTCGCCCCGACGAAGGAACTGTTGGGCGAGTATCGACAGGGGCGCATGTCCTGGGACACCTACGAAGACCGATTTCTTGACCTGATGAAGGCCCGCAGGATCGAATCCGTCCTGCCCAGGGACGTGGTGAACAATGGATGCCTGCTCTGCAGCGAGGACCAGCCGCACCATTGCCACCGGCGGCTCGTTGCCGAGTACCTGAAGGACCACTGGGGCGACCTGGAGATCGAGCACCTGGGTCTGAAGAAAGGTGCCCACCAATCCGCTTGAGGAAGCTGCCTGCAGAACATCGCGCGCTCGGATGCGCGTTGCTGAATCCCGCGTGACCATTCCCTCGGGCCCGCCGGCCGGAACTTCATCGGCTCACAGGTGGCCAGGTTCCCCCCAACGTCATGAGTCGGCGTCACTCTTGTGCTGAAGACCCTGGTCTCAACCTGTCACGCCCATGGAGAGGCCCGCCGCGTGACGATGGTCGTGCGTTCCTCGCCGGCGCAAGGCTGGCAGGTGACGTCGACCCCGCCGAAGCGGGTCTCCTGATCGATCCTGTCCCGGCGACGGCTCCAGGATGTGTCGGTGGCGGTGATGCCGAAGCGCCTTTCGACCCTTTGGAGGCCGGCGTCGCGTTCGATCGTCGCCGCTCCTTTCCGGATCCCGGAACGGACCGGCGCGGCAATTCTCTCCGCTGGCATCGAGCAGGACCTCGCGCGTGTACCAGGCGGCCGCCGGGCGAATGCCCATGACTTCCCGGATGAGAGCGCCTTATGCTTCCCCGACCTCAACGCGATGACTGACAATGCAGCTGCGAACGGGCCGCCGGATGGCGGCATGAAGCCCATGGGCTGTATCGGGCGATGACCCATTCGTCATCCCGCGCGGCTTCAACGGCTCTCCGGGGAGTGACAGGGAACGTCAGGAATTGTGTCATGACAGTGGAGCGTCAGGCCGCCTGGCGCTGATCGGAGGAGCAGGGAGTGTATGAAATCGATCCGACACGAACCGACCTGATCGAGGAATTCGATCGAAATCCGGGTGGACCCTACGGCCCCGAACTGACCCTGGTGGTCAATCGTCTGCGTCTGATGCCCATGGAAGAGCGCACCATCATCGTCTGCACCAGGCGCGGCGTCGAGTGGACCCTGGCCAGGATGCCGAAGGCTCGCGGGGACAGGCTGGAGTACTACGACGACCTGGTGTTCGACGACTACGACGCCGCCGCAAGGAAGGTCTTCCGCATGCGCTGGCAGGCGGTCACCGGCGTTTCGCCGGACCAGGGGGGATGAGGGAGATGAAGAAGATCATGGGATACTGCCGTCCCTGGACCGTCATGCCGGGCGATACTCTTGATGTTATGGTCAGCACGTATGGGCCCGATCGCTATCGTGCCGACCTGGTGCGGGTGATCTGCGGCAACGATGATCCGGGCCTCGGCATCTATCGAGAAGAGGAGATCGCGGCGCCCTTTGCCGGCGAGTATCCGGCCCGTGAGCAGATCACCGTTGCGGGATCCTATGTCACCATTCCCTCAAGCCCGCTGGTGACCGGCCTCGGCAGCTTCACAGTCCAGGCCTGGGTCTTTCCCACGACCCCCGAAAAGGGCGCCCAGGGCCTGATCTCAAACTGGGATGACGCCACGGCCAGTGGTTTCGCCCTGACCATTGACGACAGCGGTGCCGCGGCCATGCGGCTCGGCGACGGCAGCGGCGGGACCGTGGAAGTCTCCACCGGCAGGCCCCTGGCGAAACGGCGCTGGCACCTGGTCTCTGCCGCCTACGATGCGGCGACGGCGGCGCTTACGGTCTCCCAGGACTTTATCGGCCCGCCGTTCGAAGCCAGTACCAGCGCCAGCTCTACCGGCGCCGTCGGCTTCACCCCCGCCATGGGCAGTCCCCGGCCGCTGATCATGGCGGCGATGCCGGCGACCCATCCGGCGGGTCGGCCAGGCGCCAGCCACTTCTTCAACGGCAAGCTCGACCGGCCGCGGCTGGTCGAACGCGCGTTGAGCATGGCCGACAGCGTTGCCCTGGGCTGGAACGCCACGCCCCACAAGCGCGATGCATCGGTGGTCGCGGCCTGGGACTTCTCCCGGGAAATCGGCGACGTCACGGTCATCGACGCCGGTCCCAACAGCCTTCATGGCCGGTTGGTCAACCTGCCGTCGCGCGCGGTCAAGGGCTTCAACTGGAGCGGCAACGAGCAGAACTGGCGTCACGCGCCCGAGGAGTACGGTGCCGTCCACTTCCATGACGACGACCTCTACGACGCGGAATGGGACACCGGCTTCACCTACGAGATCCCGGCACACCTGCGCAGCGGCGTCTACGCGGTGCGCCTGCGGGCCGACGACGATGAATGGTACCTGACCTTCTACGTCCGCCCGCCGCGCGGCACCGCCACGGCCAGGTTCGCCTTCCTGGCGTCGACCGTCACCTACATGGCCTACTCCAACATCCAGTGGACCTGGCAGGAGCCCTTCGGCGAAGTGGCCGAATGCTACTGGACCACGATGCAACCGGGGGAGGTCTTCATCCAGGAGCACCCGGAATACGGGCTGTCGACCTACGACGACCATTCCGACGGCAGTGGCGTGCGGTATGCCTCGCGCCTGCGACCGGTAAGCCAGGTGGGGCCCAAGACGGACCCGGTGTGGAACATCAATGCCGACACCCACATCCTCAGCTGGCTCGAAGAGAAGGGCATCGAATACGACGTCATCACCGACGAAGACCTGCACGGGGAAGGCGTCGCGCTGCTTGAGCCTTACAGCGCCGTGATCACCGGCGCCCATCCCGAGTACTACACCACGCCCATGTGGGACGGCCTGCAGACCTATCTGGCGCGGGGCGGCCGCATGGCCTATCTCGGCGGCAACGGCTT
>JAJEHK010000092.1 GCA_022823765.1 Alphaproteobacteria bacterium
CCGTCCCGATGATAAGTCGCGGCACACGTGCCCAGAGTGATGACTTGCTCGTCTTTACCTGGGATGTCTATGCTGTGCCGGAGATGTATCAGAGTTTCCTCGATGCATATGGTAAAGCCCCGAATTTTTCCTACTTTGGAGACCTCCAGGAGGCCTTTATCAAACTCCAGGGAGGGTACAGGCCGGATATCTCGACCACAGGATACGAATCAATTCGACGGTGGAGGGACGCAGGCCTTATCACGCCGATTGATACATCACGGTTGACCCATTGGCCCGATGTGTTCGAAAGGCTCAAGGGTACCGGTGCACTTGAGGATGGAATCCAGTGGGCTGTCCCGTTCATTTGGGGCAGTAACTCTGTCATCTTCCGTACGGACATGGCGCCCGAGTATGTGGACAACCATACCTGGGAGATTCTCTGGGACCCGAAATACAAGGGCCAACTCGCAATGCGGGATTCTGCTGATGAGGCAGCCATACCGGCGGCGTTGGTGGCAGGTGTCGCAGACCCGTTCAACATGACTGATGAGGATATTGCCAAGGTTCACGAACTACTGAAAGAACAACGTGAGCTGGTTCGCTTCTACTACAGTGACAACACGTCACTGGCTCAGTCAATCGCTGCCGGCGAGGTCGTTGCTGCCTATGGCTGGAGCGATGTCTACGCCGAACTCCGGGCACAAGGCGTGCCGGTCGCATTTATGGCACCAAGAGAAGGCTTGATTACGTGGATTGATCTTTCGGTGCTTGTTGAAGGTGCCTCTGCCCCGGACGATATGAGATATGCGTACATGGATACGACTCTTGCCCCCGAGTCCGGTGTCTACGCAATCGAAGAATATGCGTACGGACATGCGAACCAGAAAGCGTTTGAAAGCGCCAATCTGGATGTCTTGAAGCAGTTGGGCTGGACCGACCCGGAGGCAGTCGTTTCGTCGGGGGTGTTGCTGGAGCCGTTCTCAACCGACAGTCAGGAAGAAATAAATCGTCTTTTCATTGATGTGAAGGCCGGCATCTAGGAGAGGAGAGCCCGGTCAAGTTATGGTGAATTGACGGACTGCTCTGCCTGCGGAAACCCGTGTGCCGCGATGGAATGTCGCAGGCCGTGTTTCCGCGGGCAGCAGCCTCGTCCGGCGATGATCAAGTCCGCAATTGAAGCGATCCACAAATGAGTAACGCTGCGTGTGATCCGCGGTTCAAGATCCTGTTTGAACCCGTTCAAGTCGGGCCGAGGACTGCTCGCAACAGGTTCTACCAGGTGCCGCACTGCAATGGACTCGGCCATTTGCACCCGACGGCCATGGCCACGATGCGTGGTATCAAGGCTGAAGGTGGCTGGGCGGTCGTCAGTACGGAACAGTGTGAGATTCATCCTTCAGCCGACAGCGCGTCCCTGGTTGAATTGCGGCTTTGGGACGACCGGGACCTTCCCACTCTTGAGTTGATGGCGCACAAGGTGAAGGAACACGGCTCTCTCGCTGGAATTGAACTGGTTTACAGTTCATACGCAGTGGCGAGTCTCTATTCACGCGAGATTCCACTCGGTCCGAGCCATCTGCCGGTTCAAACCCCGCACCAGGACCCGGTGCAGTGTCGAGCCATGGATAAGGACGACATCGCCGATTTGAGACGCTGGCATCGCAGTGCCGTGCGTCGCGCCGTGAAGGCGGGTTTCGATATCGTGTACGTCTATTCCGCACACAACCTGTCGGTTTTGTTCCACTTTCTTTCCAGACGCTGGAATCATCGCACAGACGAATATGGCGGAGTTCTTGAAAATCGCGTGCGACTGCTGCGCGAGATAATCGATGACACGCGCGACGAGATAGCCGGCGACGCTGCGCTCGCCGTCCGAATCAGTGTCTCCGAGTTGGTCGGGGACAGAGGCTTGGAGACACATGAAGCGGAAGATGCCATTGGCATGCTGGCAGAATTGCCGGACCTGTGGGATGTGACACTTTCGGATTGGGCCAACGATTCACAGACTTCGCGCTTTGCTCCTGAAGCGGCCGAGGAGCCGTTTGTGAACCGGATCAAGAAGCTTACGACAAAGCCTGTTGTCGGTGTTGGCCGGTTCACCTCGCCAGACACGATGGTCTCGCAGATCAGACGTGGAATCCTGGATTTCATCGGCGCGGCGCGACCCTCCATCGCTGACCCGTTCTTGCCGAAGAAGATCGAAGAAGGCCGGATAGACGAGATACGCGAATGCATCGGGTGCAACATCTGTGTTGCCCATGACGAGCATTCAGTCCCCATACGCTGCACGCAGAATCCTACGCAGGGCGAGGAATGGCGCAAGGGTTGGCATCCTGAACAGGCCGCACCGAAGCAATCCGACGACAAAGTCCTGGTAGTCGGTGCCGGACCGGCTGGGCTTGAAGCGGCCCTCCATCTGGGCCAGCGAGGATACGACGTAATCCTGGCGGAAAAATCCCGGGAACTAGGTGGGAGAGTCGCACGAGAGGCACGATTGCCGGGATTGGCGACTTGGGGCCGGGTCAGGGACTACCGTGAGACTCTGATCCTGCGCATGCACAACGTCCAAACGTTTCTTGAAAGCGGTCTTGATACCCGAGAGGTTATCGAGTTCGGCTTCGCGAGGGTGGCGATTGCAACGGGCGCGCACTGGCGGCGTGATGGTGTGGCCCGGTACCACCAGCGCGCCGTTCCAGGCCTGGAAGAACGGTGCCTTACTCCTGACGACATCATTGCCGGACGCCGCGGAGGCGAACGCTACCTGGTCTACGACGATGATCACTACTACATGGGCGGAGTGATCGCCGAACTGCTGGCCGCGGAAGGTCTTCAGGTCACGTACGTCACCACCTCTGGTCTGGTTTCTCCGTGGTCCGTGGCGGCTCTCGACCAGCACCGAATTCAGAAGGCGGTGATGGAGGCTTGCTGTTCGGTCCATGTGAGCAAGGGACTGATCGAAGTACATGATGGCAGTGTGGTACTCGAATGCGTCTTTACGGGCGCAACGACAGAGATCAAATGTGACAGCGTTGTAGCGGTCACAGCCCGGATACCGAACGACACCCTCTTTGTCGACCTCAAGGCCCGTCGGAGCGAGTGGGTAGAGGCCGGAGTAAAGTCCGTTGATCTGATTGGCGATGCCTACGCACCAGGCACGATCGCGGCAGCCGTGTATTCCGGCCACAGCTATGCCCGTAATCTCGGCGCGCGGATCGACGGCGATGCCGTGCCATTCAAACGCGAGTTGACCAAACTGGAAGGACACCCTTGATGCGCGGGGACCTCGACTTTGATGATGGTGGCGCCGTGTGCCGCATCGGCTTGATCGTGCTCTCGACTGATCTCGCCACCGAGAGCGACTTCTGCAGGGCACTGGCAGGCCATCCCGTCAGATTTCACACGACCCGCATCCGCAACATCAACCCGGTCACTCCGGAGAACCTGCGCACCATGGGGCCACTCCTTGGCAACAGCGCAGCACACATACTGCCAGGGATGCCGCTTGATGCATTGGCCTACAGTTGCACCTCGGGCACTGCTGTACTCGGATTTGACACTGTACGCGACCAGCTCGCAGAAGGCCGGCCGCGCGTTCCCGTTGCTACTCCGGCGAGCGGTGCGGCAAATGCGCTTCGAGCTCTGGGCGCGTGCAGAATTGCACTCCTCACCCCCTATACCGCACAGGTCGGCGAGGAGATGACCAAGTTCTTCGACGACGAGGGGTTCGAGACTGTTCGACGCACACACCTCGGGATCGAAAGCGATGTCGACATGGCCTATCTCGCACCTTCTGCAATTCGGCAAGCAGCACGTAAGGCGGATCACCCGGATGCCGATGCTCTTTTCATCTCCTGCACTGCGATCAGGGCGATGGAGGTGCTGGACGAGTTGGAAAGCGATTTGGAAAAGCCCTGTCTTGCTGCGGTCCAGTGTCTTCTTTGGGATGCGCTTCGCCTCGGAGGCTACGAAACTCCACTCCATGGAGAAGGCATGCTGCTGGCCATGGGCAGGACAATGCAAACCGAGCGGACTGCCTTCCATTCACAAAGTCGGGGGGACAGTTGAGTGTGCCGCATCGACGCCCAACGGATACTGGTCAACCCAAGACCA
>JAJEHK010000140.1 GCA_022823765.1 Alphaproteobacteria bacterium
CCATCGCCGCCGCCAGGGTCACCCCGAACGAGATCGGGTCCATGCCGTGCTCGTTCATCATGTAGTTGGCGAAGGTGAGGGAATCGAGATCGTCCACACCGACGACCGGGCCGAAGGCATAGGCCGTCTCGTATTCCAGACCACCCGAGGCATGCCGGTACTCCGGCCGGTTGACGATGGTGAAGTGCTCCGGATCGATATGAGCGATCCTGCCGCAGGCGATGGTGCACCCGAAACAGGCCTTGTTGGTGATGAGATTGGTGTGGCCATTGGCATTCGGCGCGGTCGTTGCCGCGGGGTTGACCTTGTCGATGCCTTCGAACTGGACCTCGCGGAAGTTCCTGGTGGGCAGTCCGCCCTACTCCTGCATCATGTCGATCATCGGATGGGTGCCACCCTCGGTGAGCTCCTCGCGTCCACCGCTGGCAGCGAGCTTGGCATGGGTGTCCTTCACCACTTCCATGAACTTCGCCGGATCGTCCACCGTGACGCCCCTGGTGCCATAGGCCGCCACCGCCTTGAGGTTCTTCGATCCCATGACGGCGCCGACGCCACAGCGGCCGGCGGCACGGTGAAGATCGTTGACGACACAGGCGTAGAGAACACCGTTCTCCCCGGCCTCGCCGATCGAGGCGATCTTGAGCTGGGGATTCTGGTGACGGGACTTGATCCACTCCTCGGTATGCCAGACGCCGGTTCCCCAGATTTCGTCTGCCGGCAGGATCTCGACGGAATCGTCATCGATATGGAGATAGACCGGCTTGTCAGCCTTCCCCTCGATGAGCAGAAGATCGTAGCCGGCATACTTGAGGAAGGCGCCGAACTTGCCGCCGGAGTTCGAATCGCCGATGGCGCCGGTGAGCGGACTCTTGCAGAGCACCGCATAGCGGCCACTCGTCGAGGCCATCGTTCCGTTGAGCGGTCCGGTGGCGAAGATGAGGACATTGTCCGGCCCCATCGGATCGCACTTGGGATCCACGTTTTCGTAAAGGTACTTCGTTCCAAGTCCGCGCTCGCCGATATAGGCGTTGGCCCATTCCATGTTCAATGGTTCGGCTTCAGCGGTTCCCTTGGTGAGATTGACACGCAGGATCTGGCCTTGCCAGGACATCGTCGTTTCTCCCCGGAGCTGTCGTCAGGCCTTGGCCGACTGGTTGGTGTCCACGTGCCCGGCCCATCGCCGCATGCGATCAAGACCGGTCCACGACGAATCCACGTAGACGATCGCGTCAGTGGGACATGCCTCGGCACACTTGGGATCGCCGTGGCACAGGTCGCACTTGATGACCTTGCCTGTGTCGGGATTGTAGTTCACCGTCCCGAAGGGGCAGGCAATCGTGCACACCTTGCACCCCACACAGACATCGTCCTTGACCTCGACCGCTCCCGTCTCCGGGTTGCGGACCAGCGCCTCCACCGGACAGGCATGCACGCACCATGCCTCCGCGCACTGTGTGCAGGTATAGGGAACGGCGCGCTTGCCGTGTTCGAATTCAAAGATCTTGATCCTGGAGCGGGCCGGATTGAACGAGCCTTCATGCTCGAACGAACAGGCCATTTCGCATTGCAGGCAACTCGTGCACTTGTCAGGATCAATCAGAAGCGATTTCTGCATACCCCAGCACCTCTCCTCAGCCGTGCCTTCGCCGCACCCAATGTGGCAGAGGCAGGGAGAGCGGCGACCTCCCTCGCGTCTGTCGACCATACTAGACACGTTGTCTGTCGATGGGTAGTGCGGAACCCAAGTCTGCCGGTCAGATCACCGTCGGGCGCGGCGTGCCTCGAGAAAGGTCCGGAGGCGTTCCCTCGTCGCCGGATGGGCAAAGCAGGCGCGGTCGCGCTCTTCCTCGTCCGCAAGGACCGCCTCGAGCGTCTCATGGAAGGTTCCAACGAGGGCCTTCATGTGAGCCACGCCACAGCCCGGAAATCCGGCGATAGTCGCCGCAAGGTCACCAGCGCGGGAGAGAAGGTCATCATCGTCGACAACCTCTGCCACAAGACCGATCCGCTGCGCCTCCTCGGCATCCACCAGTCGTTGCGTCAGGTAGAGTTCCATCGTTCTCCCGAGACCGATGTGGCACGGCAGGAACCACGACAACCCGCCCGAGACACTGAATCCGAGTGCCGCATCCGGCAGTCCGAAGCGGGCCGATGTGGCGGCGATCCTCAGATCACACATGGCGGCAAGTTCAAGCCCACCGCCCAGACAGTACCCGTTGACGGCAGCGATCACGGGTTTTCCAAGACTGCTGATCCGTCGGGCCAGCTCCTGGTAGAGGGCCGTGTTGGCGGCAAAGCTCCTCTCGTCCTGTGTTTCGGCCTCGCCAATGTCCGCTCCGGCACTGAAGGCCCGGCCGGTGCCCGTGAGTACCAGGACCGAGACCGCATCATCCTTGCCGGCAGCCCCGATCCAGTCGACCAGACGGCCGAGCTGCGCCTGATCGAGGGCACACAGCACGTTCTCGCGATCCATTCTCGCCCATGAGACGGCGCCCGAGCGTGTGATGGCGAGCATGATTCAGGCCTCCTCGCCAGCTGTCAGCATGGCGCCCAGCATGCGGGCCCGCATGATCGGTGTCGTCACGAACGGCGGCGGGAAGCGTTGCAGATCCTCGAATGCCGCCATGTCGGCCACCAGATCTGTGTCCTCGCCCACGGCCATCTAGGCGACAGCCCGCCCGGAGATTGTTCCCTTGGCGGCACCGACACCGTTCTGGCACACCGCGGCCCAGATGCCGTCGGCCAGCGCGCCGCACTTCGGCACGGAATTGCGTGACATGCACATGACGCCGCTCCAGGTGTGTTCGAAGGTGACGCGCGGCACCATGGGAAAGCGCCTGGCAAGGGTGCGGACGTGCCGACGCCGGACCTTCGCCAGGTCGCGTTCCGTGATCGTGAAGTCCGGCCGGTGACGCAGGTCAAGCCGGATGAGCAGCCTGTGATCCCGGGTATAGCGCATCGTGGTTCCGCCCAGGAGTGCGGGGATTGTTCCCCAGTCGCCCTCACCTCCCAGAGATTCCTGTTCGGCTTCGTCAAGCGGCCGGGTGAGGCTGGCGAAGGTGTGGACGGTGAGCAGTTTCTGTCTGAGGAACCCGAAGGCGGATGTCCAGCCGTTGGTCGCCAGAATGATCCTTGGCGCCGTCAACTGCCCGGCTGATGTCACAAGGGTCTTCGATATCCCGTTGTGGTACTCCCGCACGGCAGAATTCTCATAGATCTCGACATTGTCCGGCATGGCGCGGGCCAGCCCTGTCACGAGCGCGGCCGGCTGCATGAGGATGCTTCCGGGAGTAAAGAGGCCGTCGACAAAGCAGTCCGTGCCGAGGAAGGCTGCAAGACGTCCTCGATCCCATCGCTCGCACTCCTCGCCAAGGTCATCGAGACGGGTCTGCATGACGTCGAGATTTCGCCGTCCCTGAGACGTGGCCGCCACGTGCACCTTGCCGCGACGGCTCCACTGACAGCGTATCTGGTGACGTTCCACGAGATCCCCGAGCCAGGCAATGGCCTGCCTGTTGATGCGGATCTGCCTGCGGTCGTGTTCGGGCTGTTCGCGCGACAGCGCATGGGGAAGATCGATGATGAATCCCGAATTGCGTCCCGAGGCATTCTCCCCGATACGTCCCGCCTCAAGGAGCACGACGCGATCGCCGGGCCGCAGTTCACCCAAACGCCGGGCCGCGGCGAGGCCGGCGAAACCACCACCGATCACCACCCAGTCCGCCGCGCCCTCGCCTTCCCAGACATGCGCCGGAGGGTGTTCCTCCAGGATGTTGTACCAGCCGTTCGAATGATCGTTCTTCGGGAAGCCGGTCACCCGCATGGCGCGATGTCAGTCCAGGGGCACCGGAGGCACGGGTACGTGGTGGTGGGTGCTGCTTCCCGCCTTCGATTCGGACACCGGAGCCACGGCAAAGAAGAACCGTGCCGGTTCACGCGCCACATAGGTGAGCCGGGTTCCGGCAGGAAGCCACATGATGT
Organism: Alphaproteobacteria bacterium; assembly: GCA_022823765.1. Lineage (GTDB taxonomy): Bacteria > Pseudomonadota > Alphaproteobacteria > SP197 > SP197 > SP197. The sequence continues at coordinate 3,982 of JAJEHK010000140.1, forward strand.
CTCCGGGGCCGATACGGTGCCGTCCCTCGTCGGTGTGGATCTCCAGTTCGCCTTCGATGCCGTAGATGATCTCGTCATAGGTCACCGTCCACGGAATGCTGCAGTTCTCGAACACTCCGATGCCGCCCCCCAGCGTGGTGCTGATTGCAGAGTTGACGGTTGCCACCACGTTGCCGCCACCGCCGTCAGCCACGGCAAGGTCGAGGTCATACCCACGGAACATGCGTGCGTCACTCATGATGTCAGGTCTCCTTCCAACGCGTCTCTCACCCAGGCCTGGAAAGCATGGACACAGTGCTCGCTGTCTCCCGGTTCACCATCCCGGGTAATGAGCCGGCCCTGGTAGTAGCCCCGCGACACGATACCCCGCTGAACGCCCTCGTTGAGGGCCGCGTCTTCAGGTCCCAGCGCTTCGTTGAACCAGACTTCCGACGTGCGCGTGGTCTCGTCATCACCGCGGCCAGGAACGTGGTAGTAGGCGTATTCCACAACCGATGACTGCGCGCCCGTGGCCCGCATCAGGAAAGTCGAGATCATGTCGGCATGGGGCCAGGAGTAGATGATCCAGTCCGGCCACAGGTAAAGCGTGATGAAGTGGTCCGTCTGGCCACCGGAACCGGACCGGGGGAAGGGATAGACTTCAGACCGGTTCTTGCCTGGTGGAGCGATGATGGCCAGCCAGCGATCATGCACATGGAGCCTGGTGGTCTCCATGTCGATGATGTCGGTGAGCGCGCGGTGGGCCGGACCGGAATTCGGGAAGTGGTAGCCCTCGATGGCGTTCTCGACGGTCACCTTCCAGTTGGAGGCAATGGTGAAGTCCTTCTGGCCGCCAAACGTGACCGTCTCGAGATCGGGAAACCAGCGTTGGCACTCCTCCTCGAAACCTGGCGCCCACTCGTTCATCGGCGGCGCGTCGTCGTCCAGGTTGACGAAGATGAAGCCGGCGAACTCCTGGATCCGCACCGGCACGAGGCCGAAGTCGGACTTGTTGAAGTCCGGCACCCTGTCACACAGCCGGGCGCTCCTGAGTGACCCGTCCGTGCCATAGGCCCAGCCATGATAGGGGCAGGTGATGGCCGCCTTGACGGTACCATGTCCCTGCAGCAGCTCGTGGGCGCGGTGCTGGCAGACATTGTAGAAGGCACGCAAGTGACCGTCCCGTCCCCTGATGGCGACGATTCCCTGACCGTGGATGTCCACGGTGACATAGCTGCCGGGAGTGCCGAGTGCACTCCTGTGGCAGACGGCACGCCACGAGCGGAAGAAGATCGCCTCCTTCTCCCGCTCCAGGACGTCCGCACGGTAGTACCACGGCGAGGGCAGGGTGAACGACGTCCGGTGATCACCGGTCATCCCCGCCACCGGCAGCGATTCAGCCATGACCAACCTCCGCTATTGCGACGCCGGGAACCCTAGGCACCGCCCTGCTCCGAATCAACGCTCCCGGTCCACCCCGGGGGCGTGCGCCGT
>JAJEHK010000031.1 GCA_022823765.1 Alphaproteobacteria bacterium
ACGAGGGAGTCGGCGGTATCGCCGTTGAGGACCAGGCTCTTGCGGCCGTTGAGGATCCAGTTGCTCCCTGATCGTGTGGCGCGGGTGGTCACGTGGTCGACGTGGTAACGAGATCGTGGTTCGGTGAAGGCGAACGACAGCAGATGATCACCAGCGGTGACCCGGGCAATGATCTCCGCGCCCTCGTCCCCGCCACCGGCGATAGCGATGGCCTTCGCCGCCATCACGATGCCGGGAAGGAACGGTTCGACCACCAGGCCGCGTCCCAGCCCTTCCATCACGATGGCGACGTCCCGGGCCCCGCCAAAATCGGATTCCAGGCCGACACCGAGCCAGCCGAGTTCCGCGAACTCCTTCCACAATGAACGGCTGAATCCTTCATCCTCGGCGACTGATGCGCGATGACGCTCGAAGTTGTACTCGCGCTCGACAAATCGGTCGACGCTTTCGCGCAGGAGCAGCTGTCCCTCGTTGAGCTCCAGATTCAGCATGTCTCTAGAGGCCCAGCACGTGCTTGGCGATGATGTTCTTCTGGATCTCGTTGGATCCGCCGTAGATCGTCACCTTGCGGGTATTGAAGTAGTCGGGCGCAACCGGCGCTGCGTAGTCAGGACCCAGCGGTTCCTCGTTCCAACCCTCCTCGAGGGCTCGTGGCGCATAGGGGAGTACATAGGGGCCTGCAGCCTCCATGGCGAGTTCGGTCATCAGCTGATCGATCTCGGTGCCCCGGATCTTGATGTAGGAGGCTTCGTTGCCCGGATCCTTGCCGGAGGCGACGGACGACAGCAACCTTAGCATCGTCGATTCGAGCGCCATGATCTGGATCTCGGCATCCGCAATCCTCGCCCTGAAACCCGGATCACTGTCGATGCCCTGGTCCCCGGCGATGTGACGCAGGCGTTTCATCTGCCGCTTGGCCTGGGGAATACCCGCCATGTTGAAGCGTTCGTAGCCGAGAAGAAACTTGGCATAGGTCCAGCCCCGGTTTTCCTCGCCAATACGGTTGGCCGCAGGAACGCGGACGTCGTCGAAAACCACCTGGTTCACCTCGTGGCCGCCTTCCATGGTGATGATCGGATGGACGGTGATCCCGGGGGAGTTCATGTCGACAAGGAGGAATGTGATTCCCTCCTGCTTCTTGCCTTCGCTCGACGTGCGTACCAGAAGGAATATCCAGTCGGCAAAGTGGGCCATCGTCGTCCAGGTCTTTGTGCCGTTGACAACGTAGTGATCCCTGTCGAGACGGGCCGCTGTCTTCAGGCTTGCGAGATCAGAGCCGGAATTGGGTTCGGAGTAACCCTGGGCCCACCACAGGTCACCCGCCAGGATGGGAGGCAGGTGCTGTTGCTGCTGTTCGGGCGTACCGAAGGTCCAGACCACCGGGGCGACCATTTCGGGACCGAATGGCACCGGTGGCGGGCAGCAGGCCTCGCCTGTTTCCGCTTCGAAGATGTAGTGGCGCACGGGCGTCCAGTCGCACCCGCCATGTTCGGTCGGCCAGTGGGGGCAGGACCAGCCCTTCGTGGCAAGCTTTCGGTGCCAGTCGACATAGTCTTCCTTGCCGAGACCAAGGCCCTTCTCCACGCGTTCGCGCGAGCCCGGGTCGCATTCGCGTTCGATGAAGTCCCGGAGTTCCTCGCGGAAGACCTCATCGGCGGCTGTAAACGTCATTTGCATGCGTCTGGCATCCCCATTCCTGACCACGGATTTGAGTGGACAATCTAGTATGGCGCGACAACGATGCGCAATGACGGGAGAGATGAGGATGGGACTCTTCGACCTGACGGAAAAGGTGGTTGTCATCACCGGCGCATCCAGGGGAATCGGCCGCGCGATGGCCCTGCGCATGGCCGGCGCCGGCGCCCGTGTCGTGGTGTCCAGCCGCAAGCTCGACGCGTGCGAGGAGGTTGTCCGGTCCATATGCGATGCGGGCGGAGAGGCGGCCGCGGTGGCCTGCAATGTCACGCACATCTACCAGCTGGAACACCTTGTGGCATCGTCAATCGACATGTTCGGCCGAATCGACTGTCTCGTCGGCAACGCCGCCGTCAATCCGCACTACGGCCCGATGACGACCATCGGCGAGAGTGCTTTCGAGAAGATCATCAACTGCAACGTCAGGGCCAACCTGTGGCTTGCCCGACTTGTCCTCCCCGGCATGGCCGAACGCGGTGACGGCACGATCATCTACGTGTCGTCGATCGCCGGAATCAAGGGAACCGACGACATCGGTACCTATGGCATTTCGAAGGCAGCCGTCATCGCAATGGCGCGCAATCTCGCAGTCACCTGGGGGGAACACGGCGTTCGGGTCAACACCATTGCCCCTGGCCTTGTGCGCACGGACTTTGCCAGAGCGTTGTGGGAGAACCCGGAACGATTGGCGCAGGTCGAGGAACACTATCCCATGAGGCGTATCGGTGAACCCGATGACATTGCCGGCACGGCGGTGTTCCTTGCTTCGGATGCCGGGCGCTACATCACCGGCCAGACGATCGTGGTGGATGGCGGTGGCACCATCGCTGCGGGACTGTGAGAGGAGATCACTGACATGGCTGAACTGAAGGCAACGTTCGCCGCCGGGTGTTTCTGGGGGCCTGAGGCACGGTTCAGGGAGATCCGGGGTGTCCTTGATGCCGTCGTCGGTTACACCGGCGGCCACCAGGATCACCCGACCTATCACGAGGTTTGCACAGGGAATACAGGCCATGCAGAGGCCGTTCTGGTCTCGTTCGATCCCGAAGTCGTGAGCTTTCACGAACTGCTTTCCCACTTCTGGGCGATGCACGACCCCACCACGGCCAACCGGCAGGGACCGGATGTCGGCACCCAGTACCGTTCAGCAATCTTCGTTCACGACGATGATCAGCGCGAAGCGGCCCTTGCCTCACGCGACGATGAGCAGACACGGCGCCAGGACGGTCGCAGGATCGTCACCGAAATCTGCGATGCCGGCACGTTCTGGGTGGCCGAGGACTACCACCAGAGGTTCATGGAAAAACACCAGCGGCACTTTGGCTTGCGGCGCATGTCTGGTCACTGACGTCGAGTCAGTTCCTCGCACTTGGCAATCAGCGCCCGCACCCGGCTACCCATGATGGCGAAGCGTTCATCGCTTGTCTGACCCCTCAGATAACGGATGTAGATCTGCTGGATGATGACAGCGATCTTGAAGGTGACGAAGACCTCGTACCAGGGGAACCTCGAGACATCGAAACCGGTGAGGCCGGCGTAGAGATCGACCAGCTCGGAGCGTGTCGGGAACCCTGATTTGTCGGTGGGCATCCAGACCGCTTCGCGCCAGGTCGCGCTGTCGCTCTCCTCGGACCAGTAGGCCACGAGATTGGCTAGGTCGAGCAGAGGATCGCCGCGCGTGCACATGTCCCAATCGAGGACCGCCACGGCCCTCGCGAGGTCGTCTCGCGCCACCAGGATGTTGTCCAGCTTGAAGTCGTTGTGGACCAGCGTTGCCGTACCGGATGTCGGCTGTTCCTCGCGAATCCATCGGACCAGGGCAGAAGCGTCGGGAGAGGTGTCATCGAGAGCGGCCTCCCAGCGTCCGGCCCAGCCTTCGACCTGACGGCCCACGAATCCGTCGGGCCGGCCGAGACTGCCGAGACCAACCGCATCGGCATCGATTCCGTGCAAACCGGCAAGAACCTCGGCGACCATGACGCCTATACGCCGGCAGAGTTCCGGCTTGCTGTCGGTGAGGTGGGGATTGGTGGCCCGAAGCACCAGACCGTGGCGTCGCTCCATGACATGAAAGTCGGCGCCGAGAATGGCGTCATCGGTACACAGTATGTAGCTGCGGGGCGCCAAGTCCCATGTCCGCCACAGGCGCGAAAGAATGCGATGTTCGCGGCGCATGTCATGGGCAGAAGGTGCAACGGGCCCCAGTGGCGGGCGTCTCAGCACATACTCCCGCCCGTCGAAGTCGAGGAGGTATGTCAGATTGGCGTGACCGCCGCCAAACTGACGAACGGTGAGCGGTCCGGTGGCTCCCTCGAGGTTAATGCGCAACCAGGGTTCGAGACGTTCCAGGTCAAGCCGTTCCTCCGGCCTGACCTCCATGGTCTCGGGATCATGGAACGCCATCACCGGGCGTTCAGTAAACCTCGAAGAGACCTGCCATGCCCTGTCCCCCGCCGATGCACATGGTGACGACGACATGACGTGCAGCGCGGCGACGGCCTTCGATCAGGGCATGTCCGGTCATGCGTGCTCCGGACATGCCATAGGGGTGACCGATCGAGATCGAACCACCGTCGACATTGAGGCGGTCGTTGTCGATCCCGAGCCGGTCCTGGCAGTAGAGCACTTGCACGGCGAAGGCCTCATTGAGTTCCCAGAGATCGATGTCGTTGACGGTGAGACCGTGACGTTCAAGCAGTCGGGGCACGGCAAAGACCGGTCCGATACCCATTTCATCGGGCTCGCATCCCGCCACGGCCATCCCCCGGTAGGCACCCAAGGGTTCCAGGCCACGGCGTTCCGCATGACGCCGTTCCATGAGGACGAGAGCCGAGGCCCCGTCCGACAACTGGCTGGCATTGCCCGCGGTGATGGTCTTGTCCTCGCCCATGACAGGCGTCAGTCCGGCCAGACCTTCGAGTGTGGTCGAGGGACGGTTGCCCTCGTCCCGGGTGAGTGCAATCTCTTCCTCGGAAATCGCGCCGGTTTCCCGGTCCATCACGAGCTTGACCGTGGGCAGCGGCACGATCTCTTCGTCAAACCGTCCTTCCCCTTGGCCGGCCGCCGTCCTCTGCTGGCTCTGCAGGGCATAGGCATCCTGTCTTTCGCGGCTGATCCCGTATCGTTCGGCCACGATATCCGCGGTCTCGATCATGGGCATCCAGAGTTCCGGCTTGGCGTCCTCGAGCCATTCTTCCCGGGCACGATGATGGTTCATGTGCTCGTTCTGGACGAGGCTGATCTGCTCGGCACCACCGGCGACAGCGACATCGACGTGGTCGACCACAATGCGCTGGGCGGCGCTGCTGATGGCCTGGAGTCCGGAACTGCAGAAGCGGTTGATAGTGGCTGCTGCTGTGGTGACCGGAAGCCCCGCACGAATTGCCGATAGTCTGGCCATGTTGTGTCCGGTGGCGCCTTCGGGAAGACCGCAGCCGATGACAACATCCTCGACTTCGCCTCCCTCGATACCGGCACGCTCGACGGCGTGGCGGATTGCATGGCCGGTCAGTGTGGCCCCGTGGGTGTTGTTGAAGGCGCCCCTGTAGGCCTTGCCGATGGGGGTGCGGGCGGTGGAAACAATAACGGCTTCACGCATGGCTGTGGTCCCTGTCATGATCCTCGAATGTGCGGGCGGCCGAGGCGAGTTCTTCCAGCAGCGGTGATGGTGTCCATTGCGGGAAACCGAGCTCTCTGTGGTATCGGCAGACTGCCTCGTGGATTCGATCGAGACCGACGTTGCCGGCCCAATGCATCGGTCCACCCCTCCAGACCGGGAATCCGTAGCCGTTGATGTAGACAAGATCGATGTCGCTGGCCCTCAGGGCATGGCCCTCGGCGAGAATGGCAGCACCGATGTTGACCAGGGGATAGAGGCAACGCTCGAGAATCTGTGCATCCGAAAGGGTAGGGGGCCCGAGACCGAAATGGCGACGGGCGGCGCCCATCAGGTCATTGATCTCCGGATCCGGAGTTGGGGTGCGGTTGCCTTCCTCGTAGATGTAGTAGCCACGCCCGGTCTTCTGCCCGAAGCGTCCCTGTTCACACAGCCGGTTGGCTATCCACGAGCCGCGGCGTTCGGTGGCGGTGCCGCCACGGGCATCCTTGCGCTTGCTCCATCCGATATCGAGTCCGGCAAGGTCCATGACCGCAAGGGGCCCCATCGCCATGCCGAATTCGAACATCACGCGATCGATGCGTTCGGGTGCAATGCCTTCTTCGACCATGAGCGATGCCTCGCCGAAGTACCCTTCTAGCATGCGGTTGCCGATGAACCCGTGGCAGACGCCGGCAACAATGGGAAGTTTGCCCATCCTGCGTGCCAGGGCCATGACCGTGGCGAGATTCTGTGCCGAGACGTTGGCGGTGCGGACCACCTCGAGCAGGCGCATGACGTTGGCCGGACTGAAGAAGTGTGTGCCCAGGACATGGCCGTGGCGGTCCGGCATGGTGGCGGCGATGTCATCGATATCGAGATAGGACGTGTTGGAGGTGAGAATGGCGTCCGGCCGTGCGATACGGTCGATCTCAGTAAAGACGGTCTTCTTGACCGCCATCTCCTCGAACACGGCCTCGATGATGATGTCTGCGTCAGCGAGATCTTCCATGGCGATGGAGGGCGTGATGAGGGCCATGGCGCGGTCTTGGGCTTCCTGGGTCATCCGCCCTCTCGTCACGCTGGTCGCATAGTTGCGCGAGATGACTGCGATACCGCGTTCGAGAGCCTCGGAATTGCGCTCGACAATGGTGACGGGGATACCGGCATTGGCGAAGTTCATGGCGATCCCGCCACCCATGGTGCCGGCACCGATGACGCCCGCCGAAGCGATCTCGTGAAGCGGAGTCGTCTTGTCGATTCCGGGAACCTTGCCCGCTGCCCGCTCGGCGAAGAACACATGGCGCAGTGCCTTCGATTCGTCCGAGTGCACACATGCCTCGAAAATGCGACGCTCCTCAGCGATACCGGCGTCGAAATCGAGATTCACGGCCGCTTCGACGCACTCGATACAGGCATAGGGAGCACGCATGCCGCGCGCCCGACGGGCGATCTTCCTGCGCATGGCATCGAAGATGCCGGGGTCATCAAGGTCGACGGGGATGTCCCGCGTGAGCCTGTGTGGCCTCCCGGAAGCGGCCCTCTGTTCGGCGAAACGGCAGGCGCCCTCCACCAGGTCATCTTCGATCAGGCTGTCGGCTATGCCGAGCTCCACGGCCTTCGGCGCCGTGACCGGGGCGCCGGAAACAATCATGTCGAGCGCCGTTGTCACTCCGGCGAGACGAGGGAGGCGCTGGGTGCCACCGGCGCCTGGTGGAAATCCCAGCTTGACTTCGGGCTGTCCAACGCGTGTCCCGGGTGAAATGACCCGGTAGTGACACGCCATCGCGACCTCCAGTCCGCCGCCCAGGGCATGCCCGTGAATGGCAGCGATAACCGGCTTGGAACTGGTCTCGAAGGCGCGAATCACATCGGAAAAATTCTCTTCGCCCTCGGGCCAGGGCAGTGAGAAATACCTGATGTCCGCCCCGGCGATAAATCCGCGACCGGCGCCGACAAGGACGATGGCCTCAACATCCTGGTCATGCGATGCGCGGCTGATGCCTTCGCAGATGCCACGGGGAACTCCCGGGCTCATGGCGTTGACCGGCGGGTTGTTGACGGTGAGAACAGCAATGGACCCGCGTCGTTCGTAATCAACCAGTGACATGTTCATCCCCCGTGCGTCCCTGTCTGCCTACGATACTGCACAAGACAGGTGTATTTCTGACGGTGTTTGAAAATATAAACGTCTATTCCTGAATATACTGATAAGATATCATGTTATGCATCATTCTTGGCAAGCTCCAGTTTGGAGATCACAGCGCGATGGACTTCATCAGGTCCATCGGCAAAGCGCACGGTGCGTGCGTACATCCATGCGTCTGCCAGGATGGTATCCTGGGAAATGCCCATGGCGCCATGCGCCTGGATCGCGCGATCGGCCACCCGCTGGCAGAGGTTTGGGGCCACCACCTTGATGGCCGAGATTTCGCTTCGCGCCTCCCTGTTGCCGACCTTGTCCATCATGTCGGCTGCATGAAGCACGAGATGGCGCGCCATGTCGATTTCGATTCTACTGTCTGCGATGTCCGCACGGATGGTGTCACGGCTTGCCAGGGGCCGACCGAACGCGACTCTCTCCTTGACCCTGCGGCACATGATGGCGAGGCACCGTTCCGAGAGACCGATCAATCGCATGCAGTGATGGATACGGCCGGGCCCGAGACGGCCCTGTGCGATTTCGAAGCCGCGGCCTTCGCCGAGAAGCAGGTTGGATGCCGGTACCCTGACGTCGTCGAACTCGATCTCCATGTGGCCGTGCGGAGCGTGGTCGTTGCCGAAGACCCTCATGGGGCGGACAACCTGTACGCCGGGGGTGTCCATGGGAACGAGAATCATGGATTGCTGACTGTGGCGGTCGGCCTCGGGGTCGGTCTTTCCCATGACGATCAGAATGCGGCAGCGCGGGTCGCCGGCTCCGGAGATGAACCACTTGCGGCCGTGGACCCGATACCCGTTTCCGTGACGTTCAATTCGTGTGCGGATGTTCGTGGCATCCGATGACGCCACGTCCGGTTCGGTCATGGCAAAGGCCGAGCGGATGGTGCCGGCGAGCAGCGGATCGAGCCATTCGCGTTTCTGCTCGTCGGTTCCGTAGCGTTCCAGGACCTCCATGTTTCCGGTGTCCGGCGCCGAACAGTTGAACGCCTCGGGAGCAATGGGACTGCGTCCCATGAGTTCGCACAGGGGCGCGTAGTCACGGTTCGACAGACCGTAACCCCGCTCGCTGTCGGGCAGAAACAGGTTCCACAGGCCTTGCGCCTGCGCCTTCGTCTTGAGTTCTTCGATAACGGGTGGCGCCTTGGTCCAGCCGTACTCCTTCACCTGTTCCTTGTAGAGCGTCTCGGCGGGATAGATGTTCTCGTCCATGAACGCGGCCACACGCTCGAGGAGCCGTTCGACCCTGGAGGTCTGTTGAGAGGCCATGACGCTTGTATGGACGCCTCCCGGCACGCAAGGACCGATTTGGTTGTGACGGGCAGGCAGATTGCAGTTTTGTATCCGGCCTGTTGATGCGGGG
>JAJEHK010000273.1 GCA_022823765.1 Alphaproteobacteria bacterium
GCGCTTCCCGTCGCCGATGTGCGCCGCGGCAGGGTAAGGTCCGAGCCGATCATGAGTTCGGCGAGTTCGTGGGTCGAACGGGTGGCGGGATCGCACTCGGCGACAACGCGTCCACCTCTCATGATCGTCGCCTTGTGGCACAGGTCCCGGATTTCCTGGAGCTTGTGACTGATGTAGAGAATGGAGACCCCGTCTTCGGAAAGCTGGCGCAGGGTGGCAAAGAGACCTTCGACTTCCTGGGGCGTGAGCACGGAAGTCGGTTCGTCCATGATGAGAAGGCGCGGCTCCTGCAGAAGACAGCGAACCACCTCGATGCGCTGGCGTTCTCCCACAGAGAGCGCGTGAACGTGGCGCCCGGGATCGAGAGGCAGGCCATAGCGCCGTGACACGTCGTGGATGCGTTCCTCGAGTCCGGATCGGGCGAAGGAACGAGGCAAGCCCAGGGCGATGTTCTCGGCTACCGTCATGGCGTCGAAGAGGGAGAAGTGCTGGAACACCATGGCAATGCCAAGGCGCCGCGCTGCCTTCGGATTGGCAATGCGTTGAGGCGTGCCTTCCCAGAACAAGGTTCCGCTGTCCGCGGACTGGACTCCGTAAATGAACTTGACGAGGGTGGACTTGCCGGCGCCATTCTCGCCAAGAAGTGCATGAATTTCACCGGCTTCGACAGCCAGGTTCACGTCATCGTTGGCAACGACGCCGGGAAAGCGCCGGGTCACACCCTCAAGGCGGAGACGGGGTTCAGTGCTCACCGGCAAGCGTCGCGGGCAAGAATGTCGTCAACCGCCATGAGGATTGCCTCCGGTGTCGCCGGGGCGTCGAGGCGTGGCAGATGACGGTATCCGGCAAGGCGTGCGACCGCATCCCGGATGGCGAGCCATACCGAAATGGCGAGAAGAAGAGGCGGTTCGCCGACCGCCTTCGACCGATAGATCGTCGGCACCGGATTGGGCATGTCGGGAAGGATGTGGACGTTGAAATCCGGCGCCACATCGCGGCTTCCGGGAATCTTGTAGGTCGAAGGACCATGGGTCTGAAGGTGTCCCGTGGCATCCCATACCAGCTCTTCGGAGGTCAGCCAGCCCTGTCCCTGGACAAAGCCCCCCTCGATCTGCCCGATGTCGATGGCTGGATTGAGTGATGCGCCGCAGTCCTGGAGGATGTCGGTCCTCAGAACTCGCGATTCACCGGTCAGTGTATCGATCACCACGACCGCTATGGCGGCGCCGAACGTGTAGTAGTGCACGGGATGGCCCGTCATGGTTTCGGCATCCCAGGTGATGCCCGGCGTGGCGTAGTAGCCGGTCGCCGACAGGGACACCCGTTCGTCCCAGGAGAGTTGCGCGAGGCGGGCGAAGGAGAGGCTCTCATTGCCGGCATAGACACGTCCGTGGCGGAATTCGATTGTCTCGACCGCGGCACCAAGCGCCCGTGCGGCCACGTCCGCCATGCGGTTCCTGATGGTTGTGGCGGCATTGAAGGCCGCCATGCCGTTGAGATCCGATCCCGAAGAGGCCGCGGTGGCTACCGTGTTGGGGACCTTGTCGGTGCGTGTGGCCGATATCTTGATATCCCCGAGAGCGATGCCGAAGACCGAGGCGACCACTTGGGCAACCTTGATGAAAAGACCCTGTCCCATCTCGGTGCCGCCATGGTTGAGGTGGACACTTCCGTCCGTATAGACATGGACGAGAGCACCGGCCTGGTTGAGGCGCGGCACGTTGAAGGAGATGCCGAACTTGGCCGGCATCATCGCGATGCCCTTCTTCAGCGTCCGGTTTGCGGCATTGAAGCGCTCGATGTCCTGGCAGGTTCCCTCCCAGTCCGCGGCTCTGCGTAGCTGTGTGACGACAGTGCCGATGAGGTTGTGGGAAACCTGCTGACCATAGGGTGTCGTGTTGCGCTCTTCAGTCCCGTACCAGTTGACATCGCGCACCTCGTCGACGTCGAGACCGAGGTGGCGGGCGATATGCTCAATGACCGTTTCGATGGCGAGCATGCCCTGAGGTCCACCGAATCCACGGAATGCCGTATTGGACACCGTGTTGGTTCGGCAGGGATAGCCGCGCGCGGTGATGTTCTGCAGGAAGTAGCAATTGTCGACATGGCACATGGCGCGGGTGAGAACCGACGAACTCAGATCGGCGACATTGCCTGCCCTCAGGGCGATCGTGATGTCGACACCCTCGATCCTGCCTCTGGAATCGAATCCTGCTGTGTAGCGGAAGAGACCGTCATGGCGTTTGCCTGTGACGATCATGTCGGCATCCCTTCTGAGCCGGAGCTTTGCCGGCCGTCCAGTCCTTGCGGCCACGAGCGCGGCGATCGCAGCGATGATCGATCCCTGGCTCTCCTTGCCGCCGAAGCCGCCGCCCATCCGCCGCACCTCGACCGTGACGGCAGAAAACGGGAGGCCGAGAACCGCCGCGACGGCGTGCTGGACTTCCGTTGGATGCTGGGTGGAACTGAAGACTTCAAGGTCGCCGTTGTCGCGGGGCACTGCAAGGGCAATGTGGCTTTCGAGATAGAAGTGATCCTGGCCGCCGCAACGAACCTCGCCGCTAACCCGGTGGCGCGCTTCGGCAATGGCAGTGTCGGCATCTCCGCGCTTCATGGTCTGTGGCGCCGACGTGTAGGCCTCGTGCCTGAGAGCCTCATCGATGGTGAGGAGAGCGGGCCGTTTCGACCAGGTGACGTCGACAAGACCGGCCGCCTCGAAGGCCTGGTCAAAGGTCGTGGCGGCAACCGCCGCGACAGGCGCTCCGGCATAGTCTGCCACGTCGCAGGCGAGTGCCGGTTCACCGCCAGTGATCGGGCCGATGTCGTTGGTCCCGGGGATGTCGGCGGCTGTCAGCACGGCGTGGACGCCGGGCGAGTCACGTGCCGGCCCCGGGTCGATATCGACGATTTCGGCATGGGCATGAGGGGAGGTCACCAGAACCACCTCGAGGGTACCCGGAACTTCAGGCATGTCATCGATGAAGCGTGCCCTGCCGGTGACGTGCTCCAGGGCGCTGTCGTGCGCGGCCCTCGCAAACACCGCTGCACTCGGGGCATTCATGCCTGGTTCACTTCCACGGCCGATTCCCCGGCAACGTCGCGGTAGAGACGGACGAGGAGATTGGCGGCAACCCGGAGACGGTAGGCTGCGCTAGCCCGTTGATCGTCAATGGGTGTGAAGTCGCGTTCCATGGCGTCTCCGGCGTCCCTGACGGTGCTCTCCGACCATGTCCGGCCGGCCAGGACGCGCTCGGTTTCGCGTGCCCGGGCCGGCACCGCGGCCATGCCGCCGAACGCAATGCGCATGTCCGCGATACGGCCATTGCGAAGGACGACGCGGAAGGCCCCGATCACTGCCGAGATATCCTGATCATGGCGCTTCGAAATCTTCCAGGCGCGGAAGATGGTTCCGTCAGCAGGCCTCGGAATCCTGATCCTGGTGATGACCTCCGCATCATCGAGCGCCGTGCGCCGGTAGGCGTGGAAGAACTCTTCCACGGGCAGGCTCCGTTCACCATCCGGTCCCGCGAGGTCCAGTTGCGCATCCAGTGCCATCAGACAGGGTGCAAGATCACCGATCGGAGAGGCGTTGGCGAGGTTGCCGGCAACGGTGGCGGCATTGCGGATCTGCCGTGAACCGAATCGGCGCATGATGGCGCCCAGAGCAGGCCATGTCCGCTCGCATGCGGGCAGTGCCTCCGAGATCGTGACCGCAGCGCCGATGTGGAGCGCACCGGGTGTCTCCCTCAGGAGGCGAAGTTCACGCACATGGGAGGTGGAGATGGTGACCGCGGCGTGACAGCGTTCCTTGCTGAACTGCAGGCCGACATCCGTGCCGCCGGCAAGCAGCAGGGCGCCGGGGTGGGACTGTCTGAGGGCGAGCAGCGCGTCAAGGGTCACCGGTGCAAACCAAGCCACGTCTCCGGTTGTCAGCGATTCCTGCGGTGCAGGACTCGCTCCATCAGGGATCCCCTGGTCCGGTTGGGCATTCCGGCATGCCTGACGCGCCGCTTCCACGATCGGGCGATAGCCGGTGCAGCGGCAAAGATTGCCGGCAAGGGCCTCATGGATGGCGTCATCGTCCGGGGTCCCGCCCTCCTGGCGCAGCGTCCAGAGTGCCATGACAAATCCGGGGGTACAGAACCCGCACTGGCTGGCGTGACAGGATATCATCGCCTGCTGAACGGGATCGGGGGGCTCATTCCTACCGGACAGCCCCTCAACCGTTGTGAGACGGGCGCCGTCGAGCTGACCCACGGTGTAGAGGCATGCGTTGATAGCCTCGGCCCGGGTGCCGCCATGACGCACCACGGCAACGGTACAGGCGCCGCAATCCCCTTCGGCACATCCCTCCTTGGTGCCCCTGAGACCGGCCTCGCCGCGCAGGTAGTCCAGTACCGTCATAGTCGGGACGACAGACAGGACCTCGTGCTCGGTGCCGTTCAGAAGGAAGCGCGCGCCCATCTTCCGGTCGGTCCTACTGAGTGGGAGCGCCATGACGGATCCAGATCCCGAGAAGCCGCCTCTCCTCGGGTGTCATGCCGGTTTCATTGCCAAGCGGCATGGTGTCGGTTTCCACCGTCGTGATCCTGATCGCCTCGACGTGGCTCAGGATCTCGGCGGCAGTGTTGAAGCGGACATCCTTCGGTGCGGCATCGAAGTTCTCGTGTCGGGGTTCGGCCGCGTGGCACGAGAGGCAGCGATCATTGATGATCTTCCTGACTTCGCTGAAGGCGACCCGTTCGGCCACAGGCCCGGGCGTTCCTCTCTCGAGGGTTGGCCAGGAGGCAATGATGGCCGCCCCCAGGAAGGGGAAGACGGCTGCCGCGAGGGGCCAGGCCTGTTGCCTGCCGGCGTTGCGCAGGTTGAACCAGTGACGCACCAGGGCGCCGGAAATCGAGATGGCGATCAGGAGCAGCCAGTTCAGGGAATGTCCGAACGTCATCGGGTAATGACTGCTGATCATGATGAAAACGACCGGCAACGTCAGGTAGTTGTTGTGGACCGAGCGCTGCTTGGCCTGCCTGCCCAGAAGGGGATCGGGTTCCTCACCGGCGAGACGTGCCGCAATCAGCTTCCTCTGGGCTGGAATGATGCGCACGAAGACGTTGATAACCATGACAATGCCGATCAATGCGCCGACATGCATGTAGGCCGCGCGGCCCGTGAAGACCTGGGTCAGGGCGATAGCGACGGCCGCCAGCACGATGATGGAAAGCACATTGGCAGGAAGGGGATTCTCGGCGCCGATTCGCGATGCGAAAAGAGCGTCATAGGCGAACCAGCCAACCACCAGGGTGGCGATTCCGACTCCTACCGCCTGCAGGCGGCTGAGCGATCCGGAACCCGCCTCCACAAGATAGGACTCGGCACCGAGGTAGTAGACGATGGCGAGCAGCATGACACCGGTGATACCGGTGAATCCCGCTTCCCACTTGAACCAGTGCAGGGTGCGCGGAATGGCTGTTGGCGCCACAAGATACTTGTTGACCTCGTAGAATCCACCGCTGTGCACCATCCACAGCTCGCCCTCGATACCCTTCTTGCCCGGCTCGGGCTTCTCGAGATTGGCATCGAGCCACATGAAGAGGAAGGACGTGCCGATCCAGGCGATGCCGACAATGACATGTGTCCAGCGGATGACGAGATTGGCCCAGTCGAGAACGGCGGTCTCCATGGCGCCTATTCTCCCACCCTCTGCGCGATACGCAGGCTGACAATCCGCCCGACGTTGGCCAGTGCTTCCGCTCTCTCGGCTTGCGGATCACTTCCGAGCCGCCGCCGGAAAGCCTCGATGATGCTGTCGAGTGTATGATCGCGGACTGCGATGATGAATGGAAAACCGAATTTTTTCCTATACCTGCGGTTGAGATCCATGAAGAGGGTGAAGTCGTCCTCCGACAGGCGGTCGAGTCCGGCATTTGCCTGTTCGCGTGTTGAATCGGGCTCAAGGTCGCGTGCTCTTGCCGCCTTTCCGGCAAGATCGGGATGAGCACGGATAAAGGCAAGTTGTTCCTCCTCGGGCGCCTCTTCGAGGACCCGAGTCATGGCGCAAATCAACGCCGCACGCGATGTGAAGGGGCCATGGCGATGGGCGCGTCGGGCGAACCACGGAGAACCTTCGAAGACTTCTCCGAGCAACGACGCGAATGTGTCCGCACTGGCCCGATTGATTTCCTCGAGTGTGAGAGCCGACACGTCACTTGTCCCCATCTGTGGGTGGCGGGAACCGTGTCCGCCAGTGACGGGCGATGTCGATGCGTCTGCAGAACCAGACTCCCTCGTGGCGGCGCGCATGGTCGACAAAGCGTTTCAGGGCGGCGGTGCGGCCGGGGCGGCCGGCGAGGCGGCAATGCAGGCCAATTGACAGCATTCGGCCACCCTCCTGCCACAGCACATCGAAGCTGTCCTTGAGATACGTGTAGAACTGGTCTCCGGAGTTGAATCCCTGAAGCGTGGCAAAGCGCATGTCGTTGGCATCGAGTGTGTAGGGAACGACGAGATGCTGTCTTGGCCCGAAAGTTGTCCAGAATGGGAGTTCGTCACTGTAATCGTCAGAATCATAGAGAAAACCACCTTCCTCGGCGACGAGCCTGCGCGTGTTCGGGCTGGTCCGCCCTGTATACCACCCCAGTGGCCGCTGTCCGGTCAGTCTCGTCTGGATGGCGATGGCACGCTCCATGTGTTCGCGCTCTTCGTCCTCCCCCACCTTCTGGTAGTCGATCCAGCGATAGCCGTGGGAACAGATCTCGAAATCTGCCTCCATCGCTCGTTCCGCCACTTCGGGGTTGCGTTCAAGGGCCATGGCGACGCCGAAGACGGTGACCGGTATCTCCTGTTCCCGGAACAGCCGGAACAGCCGCCACACACCCACCCGGCTGCCGTACTCGTAGAGTGACTCCATGCTCATGTGACGCATTCCGGCAATTGGCGTGGCAGCCACGATCTCCGAGAGGAAGGCTTCGGATGCGGCATCGCCGTGCAGCACGCTGTTCTCGCCACCTTCTTCGTAATTCATGACAAACTGCACGGCGAGACGGGCGCCTCCCGGCCAGGCCGGATCGGGCGGCGTGGCGCCGTAACCTTTCATGTCTCGGGGATAGAGTGCGTCTGGCGGCAAGGCGGGCTTTCGTTGCATGGTGGATACCGCAAAGGTAACACCGGCACCGGATGTGTCCAGCAGCGCGGGCTTTCTGTGACGGGGAAGGGAAGGGCAATGCCGGGATTGACAACCCACGTTCTTGATACCGCATCGGGACACCCGGCCGCCGGGGTCGCCATCACTCTCTTCGAGATCGTCGGCAACGAACGCCGGGAGATTGCCTCTGCTGTCACCAACGAGGACGGCCGCACCGATCAGCCGCTCATGGACACCGTGTGCCAGGGCCACTTCGAGATCGTCTTCGGTATCGGCGCCTATTTTGCTTCAAGAGGAACAGCTCCGAGTTTTCTCGATCAGGTGCCGGTCCGCTTCCACGTCACCGACGTGTCACGCCACTGGCACGTTCCCCTCCTCGCAAGCCCGTGGGGCTACACCACCTACCGGGGCAGCTGAACCGACGTGAGCGCAGTCACATTCGATTGGCCCGGGGCCGTGGACCATCTCTCGCGCGGCCTGCCGGACGGGCATAGCGAGTCCTGTAGCGACGCGACGGGCCAAGGCTGCAGGCCACGCATGGACAGTGTCATGCTTGAATTCGGGATCCGCACCATGCGGATCTGACCCTTGCCCTGATGAGGCCGATCAGACCGCGCGTGCGGCCTCGACGAGTCTCCGGAGCTTGGCGCGTGCAAGGTCCGAGCCCAGCATGATGAGGCCGCAGTCGGGCGCGGCCATCAAGCGTTCGGCATCGATGTGGTCGAGTGCTTCACGCAGACGAAAGACGATCTCCTCGCATGTCTCGATGCGACTGGAAGCCAC
>JAJEHK010000279.1 GCA_022823765.1 Alphaproteobacteria bacterium
AGCCGGTGGCGGCGATGATCATGAGGACGACGACCGCTGCCGCCTGGCGTCCGACCGGCGGAATGATCCCGCGCAGCACCATGCTCGATGCGATTTCGACGAATGTCACCAGGAGAACGAGACCGAGGAGGAAGGGGCGCAGGTCGACATCCCCGGCTCCGGTCAGGCCGGTCACCGTGACGCTGTCGGGAAGTGTCAGGGTGGCAGGGGGTTCCAGGCGGGAACCCAGGTTCACGGCGCGTACGAGGTCGCTGGTGCCATAGATGCCCGGCGGATGGCGGGGCCCGGGAACGATGTCAGCGATGTCTGTGGCGGTGATGGCTGATACGTGCGGTTCCGGCACGGCCGGGTTGCCGAAACCGTCGAGTGTCACGATCGCGGGAAGCACGACGTCTTCGAGACCGGCATTCGACCCCTCGGCAAGCAAGGCAACGCGCCGGATCATGCCGGCAAAGAGACCGGACAGCGGCAGGTTGGTCCATTGCGTGTTGGCGGTGGTGTGGATCAGCACGAGCCAGCCATCGCCACGCCTGCCGGCGGTCACGAGTGGCGTTCCGTCCTCCAGCCTCGCCCAGGTCCTCGATGAGAGATCGACCGTCGGTTCGGCAAGGACCTGGCGGTCGACCAGAATGTCCGGGGGTGCCTCCAGCCCGAAGAAGGGTGAGGCGGCGTCGAATTCTGCAATTCTCTGGGGGCGGCTCCAGCTCATGGCTCCGCCCAGAGCCCTCTGGCGAGCCCGCAGGGCGACCGGCAGGAGGTCGTCGCTTTCCCTGGAGAACGCCGGGCCGGCAAACCGTACCAGCACGCCGCCCGTGTCGAGCCAGTCCTCAAGACGGGGCCGCACGGTTGCAGCGACAGTGCCAATGTCCGCCAGAACAATCACAGCCGGAGGCCTGTCAAGCAGCCGGCCGAGCGTGTCCTGGCGAATGTCGGCTTCCCGTTCCAGGGCCCGAGCCAGGAAATAGGTCGGCGACAGAAGTGAATGCTGCACCTCAATGTCGCCTCCTGCGACGAGACCGACGGACGGACGCTTCCAGCGCTGGTCCAGCAGCGCCACGGATGCCGCGGTTGTCTCGTTCTCTATGGCAAGGCGGGAGATGCTGTTGCGTACCTCCAGTGGCAGCGCCAGGGTCGTTCTGGCCGTTTTCGATCCGGAAGCGAAATCAAGCTCGAGACGGGCCAACAGGCGGCCTTCGGAATCCTCGGCCACCACCCACGCCGTCGTGTTTCCCGGTGCGTCACTGCGCAGCGCCTCCACCACCAGTTCACCATTCTCGACGTCGGGTTCGGGCAGAAGAAGAGCGGGCGGTGCCGTCCCGGTCATCACCGTGAGGTCGCCAAGTGCCTCGAGAGCGGCAACCAGGGCGCCATCTCCGGGGTCCGCGACGTTGTCCGCCAGCCAGAAGACATGCCCGATTGACTCGAGATCGACGAGTGCCTCCGCCGTCCCCTGCCTGTCGGTTGGCCACGGCCGGGGGGTGAGGTCAAGGACCCGGCTGGCAGCTTCGTCCGGTGTCATCAGGCCCGAGTGCTGGAAGGGCGCGCCGTCCGCCGCGGGCGCCGTGGTCATCAGGACAACCAGGCGGTCCTCGCGGTCGGCCAGGTCAACGAGATTTTCCAGGGCGGCAAGTCTCGCCGGCCATTTCCTTCCGGCAGCCCAGCCGTCGTCGATGACGATCAGCATGTCGCCTTCGTCCAGGGATCGTCCACTCCATGTGATGATCGGGTGGGCAACGGCGAGAATGAGCAGGGAGACCAGCGCCATCCTGAGCAGGATCAGCCACAACGGCGTCGTTTCGGCCGTCCGGCGGTCGGTCTTCAGTCCGAAGAGGAAGCGGACGGTTGGCAGCGACACCCGTCGCGGCCGCGGTGGCACGGCTCTCAGCAACCACCACAGCAGCGGCAGTACGACAAGGGCAACGAGAGCCCAGGGGACGGCAAAGGCAAGCGGCCCGAGACTCGCCATGGTCAGGTCGCGTGGCCGCCCAGATCGATGTAGAGCGGCAGCAGGGCCGCATGGGGGGAGCCGTCGGTGCGGTGAACGGTGGTGCTCCAGCCGGCGCTGCGTGCCGCCAGGGTGATGGCTTCGGTGTGCGTCACGAGGCGCTCCTGGTAGTCGTTGCGCAACGCCTCGCTGCGGTGGGCCAGGATCGTTCCCTCCCTCTCGGTGCCGTCGAACAGAACCCTGCCGGCATAAGGGAAGTTTTCCTCCGCCGGATCCACGATTCGCACAAGGTGTCCGGCAACGCCCTGGCCGGCGAAGTGGCGGATCCTGGCCGCGACGGGCTGCACCGGTTCAAGAAAATCGCTGACGAGTACCAGCCGTGCATGGGATGGAAGCGTTGCCGCCGGCGGCAGGCTGGGAGCGCTGTCGCCCTCACCCCGGTGAAGGCGGGTGGCCATGCGGGTCAGTGCGGCACTGCCCGTCCCCGGCCGTCTGTCGACGCCCAGAAGTGCGACGCTCTCGCCACCGCGGACCAGGAGGACGGCGAGGGCCATGACGATGAGCCGCGCCCGTTCGTGCTTGCTGGCAAGTTCCGGGGAGGATGCAAAGTGCATCGATGGTGAGGTGTCGGCCCATAGCCACACGCTTTCTGCCGCCTCCCACTCGGTCTCCCTGACATAGAGCCTTGGCGACTTCGCCGACGCCCGCCAGTCGATCATGGTGGCGGCATCGCCCTGAGCGTAGCGGCGAAACTGCCAGAAGGTCTCGCCGGGGCCGACACGGCGCCGGCCGTGAACGCCCTGGGCGACGACGGCGGCCACCTGCCGCGCCTCGACCAGCAGGGGTGGCAAGTGCGCGACAAGCTGCTCGGCGCGCCGGCGAAATCCGCTGACCGTTTCGACGCTCATGGCAGGCCGACCGCGCTCAGCCGAGGGGTGCCTTGAGGCGGTCGATGACCTCGTCGAGCGTCACCCCGTCGGCCCGTGCCGCAAACGTAAGCTGCATGCGATGGCGCAGCACCGGACCGGCCAGGTCCAGGACATCGTCAACCGAGGGCGCCAGGCGCTGGTCGAGCAGGGCGCGGGCTCTCACAGCCAGCATCAGGGACTGGCTGGCCCTGGGTCCCGGCCCCCAGAGAATCCCGGAACTCCCGTCGGATGCATCCGGGCGGCCGGAGCGCACGAGATCGAGGATCGCCTCGACGACGCTTTCGCCCACCGGAATACGACGCACCAGTCTCTGCGCCGCCATCAACTCGGTGCTGTTCAGCACGCCCGCCGGGCTTTCCTCGTCGGGACCGGTGGTCACCACCAGCATTTCGCGTTCGGCGTCACGACCGGGGTAGTCGATGTCAATCTCCATGAGGAAGCGATCGAGCTGGGCTTCGGGAAGCGGATAGGTGCCCTCGAGTTCCAGGGGGTTCTGGGTCGCGAATACATGGAAGGGTTGCGGCAGGTCGCGCCTGGTGCCGGCAACGGTCACGGTGTGTTCCTGCATCGCCTGGAGGAGCGCCGACTGGGTTCGCGGGCTGGCACGGTTGATCTCGTCGGCCATCAGGAAACTGCAGAACACGGGGCCGGGAATGAACCTGAATTCACGCAGACCGCTTTCCGATTCCTCCAGGACCTCGGAGCCGAGGATGTCAGCGGGCATGAGATCCGGGGTGCACTGGACGCGCTTGGTATCGAGTCCCGTCACCGTGCCGATGGTCTCAACCAGCCGGGTCTTGCCAAGGCCGGGGACGCCGATCAGCAGCGCGTGTCCGCCGGCGAGCAACGTGATGAGAAACTGATCGATTACCGTGTCCTGACCAAAGATGACACGGCCGATTGCGGCGCGCACCTCGGCCAGCCGGGCTCCCGTGCGGTCGATTTCGGCGGCAAGTTCCCTTGCCTGGCGGGTGCAGGGTTCGTGGTTCACGGTGCTGTCTCTCCCCGGGAACGATGTGGTGGTCTAGAATTGCGACATTGAATCAGGGTGCAATCCCGAGGACTTCCGACATGCTCCCAGGACGGACCCGCGATGATGCTGCCACCGGTGCTCCCACGGACCGCGACCGTGCCCGGCAACTGCTGACCGGGAACATCGACATCAGGATCGCCCGCGACGGCACCTGGTATCATGAAGGCCGGCCCATTCGCAGAATGGCGCTGGTGAAGCTGTTTGCCGGTATCCTGCGATGTGAAGGCGATGGTGAATACTACCTCAGGACTCCGATGGAGAAGCGCCGCATACGCGTGGATGATGCACCATTCGTGGCTGTCGAGTCGACTATCGAGGGCGAAGGCCCAGGCTGCAAGGTGCACTTTCGCACCAATGTCGACGATCACGTCACGGCTGACGCCGATCACCCGGTGCGGGTCGTGATGGATCCCGGAACGGGGGCGCCGTCGCCCTATGTGCTGGTTCGCGACGGGCTCGAGGCCCTGATCGCCCGCCCGGTCTACTATGACCTCGTAAACAGGGGCCGGATCGCATGGCAGGATGGCCGTGAGGTTCTGGGGATTGATTCATGCGGTAGTTTCTTTGTCCTGGGCGAAACGTGCGATGACGCCGGTTGAGGTACTCACCGCCTTCCACAGGATGCCACAGCCACAGATCGAGCCACCGCAACCGGCCTGGGCCGAAGGTCCGGTGCGACGCGCGGCTGCCGTGCTCATTCCCCTGGTTGACCGCCAGGAGGGTTCCATGACGGTCATTTTCGGCCAACGCTCGCCGAAGCTTGCCCACCATGCGGGTGAAGTCAGCTTTCCCGGTGGCCGAATCGAGGCCGGCGAGGACGAGGCCACCGCGGCCCTGCGCGAGGCCAGGGAGGAGATCGGACTCAATTCTTCCAGGGTGCAGGTGCTCTGTCGGCTCGACACGCAACGTGCAGGTTCGGGCTATTCCATCGCGCCCCTTGTCGGAATGGTCACGCCACCTGTCACACTGCAGCCTGACGGCGTTGAGATCGTTGATGCCTTCGAAGTGCCGCTGGGATTTCTGCTTGATCCCGGGAACCATCGGCGGGCAAGCATGGTCTGGCGCGGCGAGAGGCGTTGGTACAGTCTGTTCGAGTACGGCTCGCGAACCATCTGGGGTGCGACAGCAACGATCGTGGTCAATCTCGTCGAGGTGCTGAGGGGTGAGAGATGATGCGCTACCTGTTGCCGGTGATCCTGATCACAGTCCCCCTCATCTCCTACATCGTGTGGTACCGCCTGGCGCGCGAGAAGGCACGACGCCTCGAGGAAGGCACATTGCCTGGCTGGCGCGAGGCGCCCTGGGGGCTCATCGTCCTTGGAACGCTGGGCCTCATGATCATCACGCTTGCTGTCTTCGGGTTTGTCGGTCCCGACCCGTCAGGGGACTATGTGCCGGCCCGACTCGAGGACGGCGTGGTGGTTCCAGGCTATGTCACCGACTGACCCAGGGCGCAGCGGGACCGCCGGATCAGGTGATCATGGTCACGTCGCATGCGATTCGCGAGCCAGTTCCGGCACTGACCACCCCGTAGCCACCATCGATGCGGCGCCACTCCTGGCAACTCCCGGTGTTGCCGGCGTGGTGGAGGCGTTGGCCTTCGGAGGGAGGGATGTGCGCTTCGTCGGAGGATGCGTGCGAGACCTGCTGGCGGGCCGCGATATCGCCGATGTCGATGTCGCCACGCCGGATCCCCCCGAAGACGTGACAGGCCTGCTGCAGAATCGCGGAATCAAGGTGGTGCCCACCGGTCTCTCCCACGGCACGGTGACAGCGGTGGTGCGGGGCCGGGGAATCGAAGTCACCACGCTGAGAGTCGACGTGTCGACTGATGGCCGCCACGCCGAAGTGGCCTTTACCAGCGACTGGCAGGCTGATGCGGCGCGCCGCGACTTCACCATCAACGCGATGAGTCTCAGACCGTCCGGCGAGCTGTTCGACTACTTTGGCGGACGCCGCGATCTCGCTGACGGGCGTGTCAGGTTCGTCGGCGATGCGGCCGGACGCATCGCCGAGGACCGGTTGAGGGTGCTCCGCTATTTCCGCTTTCTGGCCCACTACGGCCATGGGACACCGGACCGGCAGGCCGTGGCGGCCTGCGCTGCGGCCAGAGCGTCCCTCGGCTGCCTGGCGGCCGAACGCATCCGGTCCGAGATCTTCGGGCTTCTGGGCGCGCCACATCCCTTGCCGGTACTCGATCTCATGGCCTCGAGCGGAGTTCTGGAGCACGTGCTGCCGGAGGCGGGCGATTTGACCGTCCTTGGCGCCCTGACCGGAATCGATGACCGCGACCCCGTTCGTCGGCTAGCCGCCCTGACCCCGACAGCGGGCGATGTAGTCGCCGGCAGACTGCGCTGTTCGAAGGCCGTTCGCCGGCGTCTTTCCCGGCTGGCGCCGCCGGCGTTGGCGCCGGATCCGAACTGGCCCGTCCCGGATCAGCGGCAGGCACTCTACGATCTGGGGACGGACACCTTCCGCGACCTCGTTCTCCTTGCCTGGGCGGCGGACAGCTCCTGGAAGGCATCACGCTGGAGAGCGATGCTCGATACCGCGGCACGCTGGGAGAGTCCGCGCTTTCCATTGCGCGGCCGGGACGTGCTCGGAGCCGGCATTCGCCCCGGGCCCGAGGTCAAGGCCATCCTCCGGGACATCGAGGCATGGTGGCGCCGGGAGGACTTCAGACCGGACCGCGCGTCCTGCCTCGAAAGGCTCGCCGCGATGACCGGGGGGATGGCGTGACGGCTGCAGGACGGCTTGCACTGGCATCCATCCTGCTGGCGACGTCGGCCATGGCGACGGATCAGCACGTCATCGGCATCGAGGAGCATTGGGTCGCGGAACCACCGCCTGGTGTTCCAGTTGCTGCGGCCTATGGCGTCATCACCTGCCGCTGCATCACCTCGGATCGTCTGATCTCCGTAGCCGCCGGCGGAGCGTCGATGGGTGAGTTTCACGCCACCACGTCAGGCGATGGGGGTGTGGTTGCCATGCGCCGGCTCGACGACGGAATCGAGATCCGTCCCGGCGTCCCCCTCGTGCTCGCGCCAGGCGGCCTTCACATCATGATCACGGGACTTGAAGAACGCCCGCGGGCGGGCGGCGGGATTCACGTGACTCTGGTGTTCGAAAGGGCAGGGGCCGTGGATGTCGTCTTCCCGGTGATGGCACGGCCTGCCGTGGTCGCGGAAGAATGAGAAGACGTCACCTGGTGCAGGGCATCCTGGCCGGTCTTCTTGTGGTGGCGACGGTGATCGGCGTCATGGAACTCCACCGGCGCCAGACGGAGGACGTGGAGGCCGTGATAGGCGGGCCGTTTTCCATGCTGGCGCATGACGGCGCCCGGGTGACCCATGAAGATCTCACCGGCCGCCGGTCCCTGTTGTTCTTCGGTTTCACCTACTGTCCGGACATCTGCCCGACCACCCTCCTGCAGGTGGCTGCATGGCTTGAGGCCATGGAAGAGAAGGGCGACCTGATTGACGCCTACTTCGTCACAGTCGATCCGGAACGGGACACCGTCGAGCGCATGGCGGAATACGTCACCTATTTCTCCGACCGCATCACCGGTCTCGTCGGCACCGCCGATGAACTCCGGCAGATGGCGGATTCCTACCGGCTCTACTACGCCCGAATCGACCTCGACGACGGCAGCTACACCATGGATCACACGGCCGCCGTCTACCTCATGGACGCCGAGGGCCGGTTCTTCGATGCCATCACCATGACGGCATCGTTCGACGAGGCCGTGGCGAAGCTCACGCGGCTCGTCGAGGACGGATGAGAGTTGTGGATGCGGGTCGTCAGGGCCAGGTCGCTACCGGCGGCAGGGACATCAGGACGGCTTCCGGATTTGCTCCGGTCATCAGCCCGAAGCGGGTGCCACGGTCGTAGACGAGATTGAATTCCGCATAGTGGCCGCGCCATTGAAGCTGGTGTGAACGCTCCGCTTCTGTCCATGTCTCGTGCATGCGCCGGTGAACGAGGCACGGATAGATGGCAAGGAATGTCTCCCCGACGTCGCGGGTGAAGGCGAATGACGCCTCGTCGGCGTCGAGGTCGTCATAGAAGATGCCGCCGACGCCGCGTTTGGTGCCGCGGTGGGGTATGGTGAAGTAGTCGTCGGCCCAGCGGCTGAAGGCAGCGTAGTCCGCACACGCGTGGCGGCCGCAACAGGCGGCGAGTGCGGCATGAAAGTCCTCCGTGTCCTCCTCGCGAGGCAGGGGCGGGTTGAGATCGGTGCCACCGCCGAACCACGCCTTGCCTGCGGTGGTGATGTGGCGCGTGTTCATGTGAACGCCCGGCACATGTGGCGAGCGCATGTGAGCGACAAGCGAAATGCCGGTTGCCCAGAAGCCGGTGTTGTCCGGCGCGGTGCCGGGGATTTCCCCGGCAAACTTCCGGTCGAAGTCGCCCCATACGGTGGAGACGTTGACCCCCACCTTCTCGAAGACCCTGCCCCGCATGATCGCCATGACTCCGCCGCCACCGCCGTCCCTCGTCCACTCGCGGCGTTCGAATCTCCCCGGGGCATGATCGCTTCCCGGCCCGTCGTACGCATCCTCGACGGATTCGAAGACGGCGATGATGCGGTCGCGCAGGCTGCAGAACCAGTGGCGCGCAGCGTCGCGTCCCTGCTGCGATCCGGCGAGGTCCGGCAGGTCGGTTGTCATGGCAGGTCATTCCGGGCGTTTGTTCCCCGCACTCATGTCGCAGACCATCTGCGCCTGCAAGCCCCTTCCACATTCGCTGTCTTGCGTGACCATGGCGGGCGGTATATTCATGGCCCGCCCGGAAGAGGCGCCGAAACAGGACGTAAGGGGTTTCTTGGTCATGGCGGAGCACACTCCTGATGCGCACGAGGTGGGCCGGCGCGACTTTCTCAGCGTGGCGACCATCGGCGTGACGGCTGTCGGCGCCGGTTTCGCTGCGTGGCCGTTCATCGCACAGTGGAATCCGGCTGCGGATGTCCTGGCGCTTGCCACCATCGAGGTCGACCTGTCACCGGTGGCCGAGGGCCAGCAGATCACGGTGAAATGGCGGGGCAAACCGGTGTTCATCCGCCACCGCACGGCCGACGAGATCGCCGCTGCACGCGACGTCGACATGGACGATCTCAAGGATCCGCAGCCCGACAGCGAACGGGTCCTCCGCCCCGAGTGGCTCATCATGGTGGGGGTGTGTACTCATCTCGGGTGCGTTCCCCTGGGCAACCAGGGCGAGTACAAAGGCTGGTTCTGCCCCTGTCACGGCTCGCACTACGACACTTCGGGTCGCATCAGGAAGGGACCGGCTCCGGAGAATCTCGGGATTCCGGACTACGTCTTCACCGACGACACGACTGTTGTCATCGGCTGACCGGGGCGAGGGACCATGGCCGATTTCATGAACATCGGAGTTGTGCGCTGGTTCGACCGCCGGCTGCCGATACTGAGCTGGACCAACCACAACCTCATCGACTACCCGGCGCCGCGCAATCTGAACTACATGTGGAATTTCGGGTCACTGGCCGGGCTGGCCCTGGTGATCCAGATCGTCACCGGCATCGTGCTGGCGATGCACTACACGCCGCATGTGGACACGGCCTTCGACAGCGTCGAGAGAATCATGCGCGACGTCGAGTACGGCTGGCTCATGCGCTACGCCCACGCCAACGGTGCCTCGTTCTTCTTCATCGTCGTCTATCTCCATGTCTTCAGGGGTCTTTACTATGGCTCCTACAAGGCCCCTCGCGAGGTCCTGTGGTGGATCGGCCTGGTGATTCTCCTGGCCATGATGGCAACTGCCTTCATGGGATACGTGTTGCCCTGGGGGCAGATGAGCTACTGGGCGGCGACCGTGATCACCAATCTGCTGTCGGCCCTTCCGGTCGTCGGGGAAGCCCTTGTCGGCTGGGTGTGGGGCGGCTTCTCGGTCGACAACCCGACACTCGTGCGCTTCTACGCCCTTCACTTCCTGTTGCCGTTCGTCATCGCCGGTCTCGTGGGTCTCCACCTGTGGGCGCTGCATCACACCAAGTCCGGCAATCCGCTCGGCATCGACACCACCGGACCCCAGGATTTCATCCGCTTTCACCCCTACTACACGATCAAGGATGCCTTCGGCGCCGGGATGTTCCTGATCGTCTTCGCCGTCTTCCTGTTCTACGCC
The DNA here is from genome assembly GCA_022823765.1 of Alphaproteobacteria bacterium. Classification (GTDB taxonomy): domain Bacteria; phylum Pseudomonadota; class Alphaproteobacteria; order SP197; family SP197; genus SP197. The sequence goes on from JAJEHK010000279.1 coordinate 10,055, forward strand.
CCGAACTACCTCGGGCATCCGGACAACTACATTCCGGCCGATCCCCTCAAGACACCGGCGCACATCGTTCCCGAATGGTACTTCCTGCCGTTCTACGCAATCCTGCGCGCCATTCCCTCGAAACTGGGCGGCGCCGTTGCCATGGTGCTGTCGATCGGCATCCTGTTCCTCCTGCCCTGGCTCGACACGTCCAGGGTCCGCTCGGCGGCATTCCGTCCCGTGTTCAGGTGGTTCTTCTGGATCCTGGTGATCGACATCATCGTGCTGGGTGTCGTTGGCGCCAATCAGCCTGAAGGGGCGTGGATCCTGGTCGGCCAGGTCGCGACTGCATGGTACTTCCTCCATTTTCTCATCCTGTTGCCCCTGATCGGCTGGTTCGAGAGGCCCCGTCCATTGCCTGCCAGCATTGCCAAAGCGGTGCTCGACGGGAATGAACCGGCTTCCGCGAGACGGGGAGCGAGATGATGAAGCGCATCATTCCCGTGGTCGGCCTGCTCGTCTTCACCATGCCGGCATGGGCGGCTTCACCAGCCTTGTCGCCACAGCAGTTCACATGGTCCTGGGAAGGGATTTTCGGCACCTATGACCGTGAGCAGGTGCGGCGGGGACTGGAGATCTTCACCACGCAGTGCCAGAGCTGCCACAGCCTGAAATACATCCGCTTTCGCGATCTCGTGGCCATCGGCCTCAGCGAGGAGGAGGCCGAAGCGCTTGCCTCGAACTACGAGGTCGCAGGCGATCCCGACGAATGGGGTGACGCGACCACGACAAGGGCAGCGCTGTCGGACACGATCCCCGCGCCCTACCGCAACGACACCGAGGCGCGGGCACTCAACAACGGCGCCCTGCCTCCCGATCTGTCACTGATGGTGAAGGCGCGTGTCGACGGCGCCAACTACATCGCCTCCCTGCTCACGGATCCCGGCTACAATCAGGGTGAACCGGATGCCGCCGGGCTTTACCACAATCCCTACTTCGCCGGCGGCAGCATTGCCATGGCGCCGCCGCTCTATGAGGGCCTCCTCGTCGATGCTGAAGGCAACGACATGGCGGTTGACGAACTCGCCAGGGACATCACCGCCTTTCTTGCCTGGACTGCGGAGCCCAGTCTCGAGGATCGCAAGAGAATGGGACTGAAGGTTATCCTCTTCCTTCTCGTGATGACCGGCCTCTATTACGTCTGGAAGCGGAAGATCTGGGCCGGCGTCGAACACTGACCGGCGAGTCCGGTGATGGCGCAGTGTGGCTGGGGGACCTGGATTCGAACCAGGACTATTCGGGTCAGAGCCGAAGGTTCTACCGTTAAACTATCCCCCAGCAAGGGACGTGGCGACGCTAGATGAGGCGGGCGTGGAGTGTCAACCGCAACGACGCTCCGGGAAACCCCCGCCGTAGCGCCAGCCGGGGGGTGACATTG
>JAJEHK010000110.1 GCA_022823765.1 Alphaproteobacteria bacterium
CATCGTGTGAGGACATGTAGGTGCCGGTGCTGGCAAGAAATGCCAGCCGGTAGTCCCGCTCCGCATCGACCTCGATGATGTCGAGTTCCTCCTCGAGAGTGTCGATGAACGGTGAGAAGAGCTGGCGATTGATGCCCCCCGGATAGAGCTCACGGGGATGCTCATTCGATGTCGCCACCATGATTGTGCCCAGCTCGAGAAACTGCCGGAACAGGCGACCCAGGATCATGGCATCGGCGATGTCGGTGACGTGAAACTCGTCCAGGCACAGGAGATCCGTTTCGCCCACCAGGGCCCTGGCGGCATAGCGGATGGTGTCGTTGGCATCGCCAGAGGACCTGTGCCGTTCCTGGATGGTGCCGTGCACCTCGCGCATGAAGGCGTGGAAGTGGTGGCGCTGTCTCTTCCGGTTCCGGACGTTCTCGAAGAAGAGGTCCATGAGCATGGACTTGCCGGTACCGACACCCCCATGGAGCCATATGCCTCTCTCAGTGGAGCGGGGCCGTCGTCCGAGAACGCGATCGATGAGACCTCCCCGCCCCGATGAGGCAAGTTCCCGGGCAAGCTGATCGAGATGCCGTACTGCCTTTTCCTGGTGCACGTCATGCACGAGATCGCCGGATGCGACGAGGCGGTGATAGTGCTCTAGCGTGCCCGATTCCATGGAACTGCTGCCGTCATCGGGGGTTGTCTAGACCGATTGTCCCGCCGATGCCATGGCATTCGAAGCTGTCGCCCGTGTAGACTCAATGCTGACCAGCCCATTCATGCGCGGCACCGTGACCAGTATCGGTCGTGCACCCGCATCATTCAGGACCGGAGTCTCAGGCCATGGTGAACCTCGACCTTTGCTACACCCCTGCCGTCACGCTTGCCCGGCGCATCGCCACGCGGGAGATATCGCCGGTCGAGGTGGTCGCCAACAGCCTGGAGCGCATCGAGGAGATCAATCCCAAACTCAACTGCTTCTGCTTTACCTACCCCGAGGAGGCCCTGGAGAAGGCGAGGGCCGCGGAACACGCGGTCATGAAGGGAGCATCTCTCGGTCCGCTTCACGGGGTGCCGATCGCCATCAAGGACTTCACGCCCACGGCTGGCAAGACCACGACGATGGGAAGCAGGGTCTATCGTGACCATGTGCCGAAGAAGGATGCCCGGGTTGTGAGCGATCTTCTTGGCGCCGGCGCCATCATGGTGGGGAAGACCACCACGCCCGAGTTCGCTCATGACGGCTTCACCCACAGCCCGTTGTGGGGGGTGACCCGCAACCCCTGGAATCCGGATCGCACGCCCGGCGGTTCGTCCGGTGGCTCAGGCGCAGCGGTGGCGTCAGGTTGCGTACCACTGGCCGAGGGTTCCGACATGGGAGGATCGGTGCGCATTCCGGCCGCCTTTTGCGGCATCGTCGGCCTCAAGCCGAGTCTGGGCCGGATCCCCATGACCATCCTTGCATCGGTCTTCGACAACATCAGCCACTTCGGGCCCCTGGCTCGAACTCTGGACGATGCGGCCCTCTTTCTCGACGTCTGCCAGGGACCTGACGAGTACGACATCATGTCGAACCCGACGCCCCTGGACATTCCTCATCCCCTGCCAGGCGACGTCGAGGGCATGCGGATCGCCATGGATATCGACCTTGGCTTCTACCACGTCGACGATGAGGTGGCGGCCAACGTGGAGCGTTGCGCAGAGGTCCTCGCCAGTGCCGGCGCCGTCGTGGAGGAAGTGGATCTCGGATGGCAGCGGGAGTGTGCCGATGCCTGGCTCGACTACTGGAACGTCTATCTTGCCGCATTCTTCGAACAGCATCTCGACACCAGGCGAGACGATCTCGACCCGAATATCGTCACCATGTTCGAGTCGGCCCGGAAGATGGATGCCATCGCTTTCAAGCGCCTGGAGTTCGTCAGGACCCGGCAGTGGGAGCGCCTGTGCGAGATCTTCGCCGATTACGACGCGCTGATCTGCCCGACGACTCCGGCCGAGGCGCCCCACGCGTCCGGCTCGGACGCCGACCAGTTGGGCGAGACACCGGACGGCAAGATGCTCTCGAACGACATGACCCTCGTTTTCAACAACGTGTCGCAGTGTCCGGCACTCTCGGTGCCCTCGGGCATGACCGCAAACGGTCTGGCCACGGCGCTGCAGATCGTCGGGCGGCGTTTTGAGGATCTCACCGTCCTCAGGATCGGCGCCGCCATCGAGAAGCTCCGCCCCTGGGCGCACCTTCGCCCTCCGCTGTAAGGTCCGGGAACAGACCTTGACGTCACTTTCCCCGGGGATAACTCAGCCCGGCCAGGACAGGACCGCCCTTCGCATCCTCTTTGCCAGTCTGGTCTGTGTCGGGCTTGGCCAGTCCCTCCTCTTTTCCGTCCTGCCGCCGATTGCCCGGACCATGGAGCTCGCGGAGTGGCATGTCGGGCTGGTGTTCGCCATATCCGGCGGCATGTGGGCGGCCATGAGCCCGTTCTGGGGACGCCGAAGCGACATCGTCGGCCGCAAGCCCATCATCACCCAGGGTGTGGGCACCTATGCGGTCTCCATGCTGCTCTTCACTCTCGCCATCCAGTCGGGGCTCGCCGGCTGGTTGCCGGTCATGGTCGCCTTCCCCCTGATGATTGCCGCCCGCCTGATCAACGGCGTCTTCGGTTCGGGCTCCTTTCCGGCGGCACAGGCCTACATCGCCGACAGGACCAGCCGGGCGAGGAGAACCGGCGGCATCTCCATGCTCAACGCAGCATTCACCACCGGAGTCGTTCTGGGGCCGGGTCTGGGAGCACTCCTGGTCGGTCTGCACCTGCTGGCTCCGCTGGTGGCCGTCGCCGTGATTGCCGCATGCAGCTTCGTGGTGATCGCCCTCTACCTTCCCGAATCATCGCCCGCTTCATCTAGAAAGGTGATGCCGCGAGTCTCGCTCCTTGACCGCCGCATCCTGCCCTTCGTCATCGGCAGTGTGGTCATGAGCATCTGTCACGCGGCTTCGATGCAGACCATCGCCTTCTACATGATGGACACCCTTCTCCTCGGTCCGGAAGAGACGGCGCGCAAGGTGGGCTTCGGCCTGACACTGGCGGCCGTCGCCGCACTCGTCTTCCAGATCGTCATCGTGCCACGCCTCAATCTGGGTCCGGGCTTCCTTCTGAAGACCGGCGGTCCGTTGGCCCTGGCGGGATTCGTCGTCATCCTCGTCGCCGACTCCTATCCGCTCATGGTCACCGCCATGATGCTTTTCGGTGTCGGCATGGCCATGCTGCGCCCCGGATTCGCCACGGCGGCATCACTCGCGGTCTCGCCCAGGGAACAGGGAACGGCGGCAGGAACCCTGATCGGCACCGGCGCCGCCGGACATGTGCTGAGCCCGCTGATCGCCATGCCGCTCTACATGGTCTGGACCCCGGGTCCCTTCGTCATGAATGCGCTTTTGATGGCCTTCCTGGTGGCCTACGTCCTGACCGAACCCAGAATCCGGGCTGTCATCCAGCGGACCTGACGCGATTCAGCTGTCGAGTTCCGGCAACGCCGGCAGTTCGCCGAACTCGATTCCTTCCTCGCGCAGTTCCTGGGACTCGACTGGCGTTGCTACACCGTGAATGTTGCGCTTTTCCGCATCACCATAGTGAATCTTGCGCGCCTCATCGGCAAAGTGCGGACCGACGTTCTCGAAGTTCTTCTCGACGTGCGCCTTCACCGCACGTGCCATCGCCATGACCCGCCGGGTCTCTTCCTTCTGCTTGGCAAGCGCCACGGTCCTGGCGTCAGGGGCCGCTTCCTTGGCCGAGCCACTGGTGCGGGGGGCCACGGCAACGCTGGGGGTCATCAGGGCCTTCTCGACGGCGGTATCGCCGCACATCGGACAGGCGACATCCTTCGCCTTGACCTGGGCGTCAAAGGATGCGGAATCGGCAAACCAGCCCTCGAAGACATGGCCATTGCCGCACTGGATATCGAAGACGATCATGAGAACACCCTGAACCGTCACATGAAATGTAGGCAAAAATTCTGGTAGAACAAGAGATACCGTGACCATGCACCCCATGAGAACCCTGATCGCGCACCTCGCCGATCATGGCGTCATCCTTGTCGACAGCAACGGGGATTCGCCTGACCGTCCGTTCCGCCCGGGCCCTCGATGACACTTCCGTCAGCCCATACCGTCACCTCCGACGCCAGTGACTGGGTGCGGCGCTTCATCCCGCTTCTTCCCCCGGAAGGAGACGTGCTCGACCTCGCTGCCGGAAGTGGCCGCCACACGCAACTCCTGCTCGAACACGGCCATCGGGTCACTGCGCTCGACCGGGACACCGGACCGCTGGCCCGGTTCGCCGAAGATGAACGCGTCACGATACTGGAATGCGATCTCGAGAGTGGTGGCGTGTGGCCGCTTGCGGGAAGGGCCTTTGCCGGCATTGTCGTCACCAACTATCTGTGGCGTCCGGGACTGAAGGACATCGTCGCCAACGTCGGCCCGGGAGGTCTTCTCATCTACGAGACCTTCGCTGTCGGCAACGAACGCTTCGGCCGGCCACGCAATCCGGCATTCCTCCTCAGACCCGGAGAACTTCTCGAGGCGGTGGCCGGAAGCCTACGCGTGCTGGCGTACGAGGATCTCGTCGTCGTCGATCCCCGTCCGGCGGCCCTTCAGAGACTGTGTGCCCGCCGGGAATCCTGAGAACGCAAAGGGCCGGTCGTGTTCAAGGGCCGGAACGGTGCTTCGAACCCGCGCCACCTCGGCAAGATTGACGTCGGCGATGCAGAACCCGACGTCCGTGCCGGCATCGGCAAGGACCACGCCCCAGGGATCGACAATCAGCGAATGACCGCAGGTTCGCCGGTTGCCCGGATGGCGGCCTGTCTGGCAGGGAGCGAAGACGAAAGCGCCGCATTCGATGGCGCGGGCCCGCAGCAATACCTCCCAATGGGCGTCTCCCGTCACCTTCGTGAAGGCTGAGGGGACCGTCAGCATGACCGCGCCGGCCTTCGAGAGTTCGCGATAAAGATGGGGAAAACGCAGGTCGTAACAGACCGTCATGCCCAGGAGGCCCCACGGCGTGGGAGCAAGGACCGCGGTGTCACCCGGATGAAACATGGCCGATTCCCGGTACCGCGATCCGTCTGGAAGATCGACATCGAACATATGGATCTTCTCGTAATCCGTGGTTTCGCCTTCGGGACCGAAGAGGAAGGCATGGTTGGCCAGCGTGCCGTCATCACGAAGCGCTGCCACGGATCCTGCCTGGAGCCAGATTCCGCGCTCTCGTGCGAGGTTGGCGAAGGCGATGAGGGCCGGATGATCAGCGGGGCGCCAGGCGTTCTCCAGGCGTTCTTCCTCGCTCGCAGCCATGAGAGCGACATTCTCCGGCAGGCCGACGAGGTCCGCTCCGGCATCGGCTGCCTGGTGCACCAGGGATGATGCCGCTTCGATGTTGGCCTGCATGTCGAGCTGTGCGTTGACCTGGACGCAGGCAATCCTGAGTTGCGTCATGCTCGCTCTCCCAATCTGGCTGCAAGTTCACCGTTGCGCTCGAGACGGACGAGATCGTCGTAACCGCCGATTGCCTCCCCGTCGATGAAGATCTGGGGCACGGTATGCCGACCACCGGCCATGCGGGCCATGGACTCTCTCCTGGCGGCATTGAGCGTCACGTCGATTTCCTCGAACGCGACACCCCGCGACTTGAGCAGTTTGCGGGCGCCGGAACAGTAGGGGCAGAACATGGTCGTGTAGACGACGACCTCGGCCATGGCGATTCTCTTGAGCGTACCTCGTGCGACCATAGCAGTCCCGCTTCCGGTTGTGCCACCCCGCCCCGCCCGTCACCATGTGTCCCATGAACGATGGTCCCTTCGATCGCCGCGCCGTCCAGCTCCACCGCACTGCAGCTGCCAAAGGCAGCGAAGCCGACTTCCTCTTCTGTGATGTCGCCGGCCGTCTCGCCGACCGTCTCGACGACATCACACGACGCTTTCCCGTCGCTCTCGAACTCGGCGCCCGTCACGGCGCCTTCGCCCAAGCCATTGCCGGCAAGCGCAAGACGGACCTTCTGATCGAGGCCGACCTCTCGCCCGACTTCGCCCGCCACCTCGCTGTCGACGAGGAACTCCTCCCCTTCGCTCCCGCCTCGCTCGACGCCGTCATCAGCAATCTCGCCCTTCACTGGGTGAATGATCTCGTCGGCACGCTGATCCAGGTCCGCATGGCGCTCAAGCCCGATGGCCTCCTTCTCGCCGCGCTCCTCGG
>JAJEHK010000095.1 GCA_022823765.1 Alphaproteobacteria bacterium
CGCAATGCATCGATGGAAGATGCCTGGTACTGACATCAGGCACGAGTCCCAAACGCAAGGGGCCCTGCTTACAGGAAGACGAAGCCGGCGGCTCCGGCGAGCAGCACAACCGCCCAGGGAGGCGCCTTCCAGGCTGCGAGCGCCACGAAGGAGGCTGCGGCGATGGCGGTCGCGAGAGGCGAGATGAGGCCGGCAGAGAGGATCGGGTCATAGAACACCGCAGCAAGCAGCCCTACGACCGCGGCATTGACGCCGGCAAAGGCGCGCCGGGACGGGGGCGCACGGCGCAAGTGTCCCTGAAAGTGCAGGCCGCTGACAATGAGGAGTGCCGAGGGGAAGAAAATCGCCAACAACGCCAGCAGGGCTGCCAATGCAGACGGTGGCGTCTCCATCACGGCGCCAAGGTAGGCAGCGAATGTGAACAATGGCCCGGGAACCGCCTGCGCCGCACCGTATCCGGCAAGAAAGGCCTCGCGATCGACCATGCCGGTGTCCACTACCTCGGCCTCGAGAAGGGGCAAGACGACATGCCCGCCGCCGAAGACCATCGAACCCGCGCGATAGAAGGCATCGATGAGAGGCCATGGGCCGTCAACGATGAGACCGTATACCACCGGAAGTGCCGCCAGGAGAAGGAAGAAGACAAGCAGGGCCAGAATGGCAGCCGTGCGGCCGACGGGTACCGCCATCAGCTCTTCCCCGTCCGGCGCCGTCTCATCGCGCAACCAGACAAGACCGGCAAGCCCTCCCCCGACGATGACCATCAGCTGCCCGGTGGCGAAGGGAATCAACATGGCGCCAATCATGCCGGCGACTGCAATCGTGGCCCTCTTGCGGTCCGGCGCCAGACTGCGCGTCATGCCGATGAGGGCGTGGGCCACTACGGCGACCGCGGCGGCCTTCAATCCGTGTATCCAGCCGGTACCCAGAGCCGCTTCGAGCTCGCCGGCCCCGAAGGCGAAAGCGGTGAGAAGCAGTGCTGAAGGGAGCGTGAATCCGAGCCATGCCGCCAACAATCCGCCGTAACCGGCGCGCATGAGCCCGATCGCCATGCCAACCTGACTCGAGGCGGGGCCGGGAAGAAGCTGTCCCAGGGCGACGACATCGCCATATGCCCTGTCGCTCATCCATTGGAGCCGCACGACAAAGGCCTCGCGAAAGTAGCCAAGATGGGCCACGGGCCCTCCGAAAGAGGTGAGACCCAGAACGAGAAAGACGCGAAAGACCTCAAACGGTGAACCGGGCTTCCCTCCGGACGTCATGCGTCCCCGCAGGCCCGGGCGGCGCGCTTGCCGGAAAGAACAGCTCCCTCGATCGTCGCCGGAAGACCCGTATCCGTCCAGTCACCGGCCAGGTACATGTTGCCGAACGAGGTACGGGTTACGGGACGCATGGCGATGGTGTCGGGATCCTGCGAAATCGTCGCACGGCGTTCCTTGATGACACGCCAGGGCGGCAACGTGTCCGGATCGGAATCGAGAACCGCAGCCACGTCACGCCATGCCGTCATCGCGATATCATCCAGAGTCCGGCGAATCATGTCGTTGGCCGCACTGACCGTGACGGAAACAACGTGGTCCCGTACAAAGATCCACTGGGCCATGCCTCCGACCAATCCGACAAAGGGTTGGCCACCGGGAAGCACGGCTGGCCCGGGCAGGCGAAAGTGGACATTGACGATCCCCTGATGCTTGCGCGGGACCTCGAGGCCTGTCACGAGATCGCCGGCGACCGACGCAGGCAGGGCAAGGATCACGCTGTCTCCCTCCAACAGGGTGATGCTGGTCGAGGCAAAGTCCAGCCTCTCCACTCTGCCGGCTGACGTCTGCAAGGCGCTGAGCCGGCTGGAAAGCCTGATGTCGACTCCCTTCGACGCGAGGTATCCCAGCGCCGGATCAATGAAGGTGGCTGAGAGCGAGTGTGAGGCAACGAGAGGACGGCAACAGGACTCTCCCTTCATGAGCGTTCTCCGGAGTGCCTGGCGCAACAGTCCCGCCGAAGCGTCCGCGAGAGGCGTGTTGAGAACCGCGACGGTGAGAGGTTCCCAGAAGCACGTCACAAGCCTTCCCGATCGCCCCACGCACTCTCCCACCGTCCGGCTTTTACCGGCGGTGATGACAGAAAGTGCGGAGAGATACTGAACCGGCGTGGTAAGCGGAACACGGCGTCGTGGATCGAGAATCCACCACGGTATCCGCCCCCCGCCGGGCCGCACGGTCCACTGTCGTGCATCGCGCACGTCAATAAAGGGATACGCGGCAGGTACCGGTCCCGTGACCTGGTCAGCCGCACCAATGGTATCGAGGTACAGAAGGGTGTGACGGTTGCCGGTCATCAACAGATGATTGCCATTGTCAATCCGGCACTCGAGCCGGGAATCAAGAAGAGACCGGCATCGTCCCCCAGCCTGTGCGGCTGCCTCGTGGAGCACCACGCGCTTTCCGTTGCCCGCCAGACACACGGCGGCCGAGAGACCCGCGAGGCCGGCACCGACAATGTGAACAACGGGCACAGGGCCTGGCCTTCAGAGGAGCCCGTATCTGAGTGCAAGCCATACCAGACGCACCTTGGGTGGCTTCACCGGAACATCGAGTCGGGTCCAGCCCCGCTGCTCCAGGAGATCGAGGATCTCGCTGTAGACCTTCATCATGGCCACGATAGGCCTGATCCGGCGCCGGCCGATCTCGCTCAGAAGCCGGTCCGCCTCCGCGTAGTGGCGCCGCGCCATCGACGCCAGTTCGGCGCAGACGCCAGCAAAGGCCGGGTGTTTCAGGACCTCGCCCGGACAAGCAGCCCCGATACCGTGCCTCGTCAGGATATCCCTTGGGACGTACAGTCTGCCCTCCTTTGCGTCGTCCTCAAGATCACGCAGGATGTTCGTGATCTGGAACGCGTTTCCCATGGTCTGTGCCATGACCGGTCCCGGGTGTCCGGTGATGCCGAAGACATGGATGATCAGTACACCGACTGCTCCTGCGACACGGCGGCAGTAAGCGAAAAGATCTTCCGTTGCGGGCATCTCCACTCCCGGAGCAATATCTGTTTCCATGCCGTCGATGATCGCCAGGAACTCCTCCCTGGGGAGTTCAAAGCGCCTGACGGCCTGATCAAGCGCACGAGCGGTCGGCATGGTGGGAGAACCACCATAGAGTCGGCCGATCTCCTCGCGCCATGCGTCGAGAGCGGCCTTCCTGGATGCCACGTCACCCGGGGTGTCCGCGATGTCATCGACTTCCCGGCAGAAGGCATAGATTGCGTACATGGCCCGCCGGCGCTCCGGCGCAATCACCTTCATGCTCCACAGAAATGACGTGCCGGAACGCGTGATGATACCGTTGACATGTTCCCAGGGGTCGTCGGTCACGACAGTCTCGGTAGTCAGAGTATGCGACTCACGAACTGCCCCTCGCCTTCTGGTGCTCCTCCACACCCACTGCAGCGAGGACCGTGGAGACAATTCCCGACGCATCGAGCCCCGCCTGGCGCACCTGCTTCTCGGGCGCATCCTGGTCGAGGAAGGCATCGGGCATGATCACCGGTCTGAAGACAAGGCCGGAATCAAAATGGCCTCCACCGGCAAGGACATGCATGACCTGAGTGGCAAAGCCGCCGATCGAACCCTCTTCCACCGTCACGAGAACCTCGTGGTCGGTCGCCAGACGCATGATCAGTTCGCCATCGACTGGCTTGGCGAAACGTGCATCGGCAACCGTTGTCGAAAGCCCCCTGGCATCCAGCACCACTGCCGCTTCCAGCGCGTCCTGCAACCGGGAACCATAGGAAAGGAGCGCAACGCGGGTGCCTTCACGCAAGATCCGGCCGCGCCCGATCTCGAGAGGTTCGCCCCGTTCCGGCATGGGTGCTCCGATCCCTGAGCCACGTGGATAGCGAAAGGCGCTCGGACGATCGTCGATGGCCACGGCCGTTGCCACCATGTGCACAAGTTCCGCCTCATCGGCCGGCGCCATGACAACCATGCCCGGCAGACAGCCCATGTAGGCAATGTCGAAGGCGCCACAGTGGGTTTGACCGTCCGCGCCCACAAATCCGGCACGGTCCATGGCAAAGCGCACCGGCAGACTCTGGATAGCCACGTCGTGGACGATCTGGTCGAACGCCCGCTGGAGGAAGGTCGAGTAGATAGCCGCGAAGGGTTTCATGCCTTCGGCCGCCAGCCCCGCTGCAAAGGTGACCGCGTGCTGTTCGGCCAGTCCGACATCAAAGGTGCGCTCGGGAAACACGTCGCCAAATCGGTCAACGCCGGTCCCTGACGGCATTGCCGCCGTGATCGCCACGATCGAATCGTCGCGCCGCGCCTCGCTGATCAGACTGTCGGCGAACACCTTGGTCCAGCTCGGCTTGTTGCTGGTGCTCTTGG
>JAJEHK010000228.1 GCA_022823765.1 Alphaproteobacteria bacterium
GGCGCCGGTCAGCACCGGCGCCCCGTGACCTTGCGACGATCAGAGCGTGCTGACTTCCTGAATCCGGAACCGCTCGGCAAGGGCACCTCCGTTCTGGAGCGTCGTGCCGAGCGTGTTGAGACGGCCGTAGTTCACGTAGAGCTTGCGGTCGTTGATCGTGGCCGTTGTCGGGTAGACGTCGCCGGTCTCGAAGGTGCCCTCGATGCGGGCCGAGGACCAGTCGTCGTCACTCGCGAGCTTGAAGACGGTGTTCGACTGCACGCCGGAGGCGAGGTTCGTCACCGCGACCAGCTCGTTCGGGCGCGCCAGCAGCAGGCCGTCCGTGCCGACCAGAGGCTTCGGCAGCTTGACTTCGCTGAAGGCGGTCGGATTGTCGAGCGGCACCTTGAACAGGCTTCCATCGCTCTTCTTGGCGACCAGCAGGTAGCCGTCGGGGTGGAACTGGATGCCGTTGAGGTTGAACCCCTGGCCGCGGAAGCGCTCGTGAGCAAGAAACACGCTCGCCTCTCCTGCCGGCGTCACCTTGTAGATGGCTGCAGCGAGACTGTCGGTGACATAGGCATTGCCGTCCGTGTCCACCGTGAGGTCGTTGACGAACCGCTTCTCGCCCTGGCGCAACCCGGCGAGATCGACGTATCGGATTGGTGAACCGGTGTCGAGGTCGTAGATGCCGAGCCCCACGGTCGAGAACTTGTCAGCGGGCTCGCTTTGCTCCGCCACGCCGTAGTCGGAATTGTTTACCAGGAGCCTGCTCCGAGCCGCGTCGACGCGGATTCCGACCACCGAGCGCAGCCGCTCGTCCTCGATGAGCGTGCGTACCTCGCCGTCCGTGGACACGGCGACGACCTTGCCCTTGCGGATCGAGCCGAGGAGGAATTCGCCGGTACCGGGATGCCGCTCGATGCCCTCGGGGTACAGCGCCTCGGAAGGCACGGATACGAAACGATCGTCGCTCTTCCAGAAGCAGAGCTCGCCGCTGCCGGCGAGGGCCGGGGAGAGGACGGCGGTGGAAAGAATGGTGGCAGCGATAAGCGCCGATGTTCCGGCCGATGCCTTGGCCGATGCTCTGAAGCGGTTCATGTCGCCTCCTTGGATGTGATGTGGTCGGGACTGCCTGTCCACCAAAGATGGGTATGACGCTGGCCGGGCACGAGCGATGATTCTTCAGCTCACGGCTGAGCCGGGCTCAGCCCGTTCATGCAAGATCGGGCACATGGTCCTGATCCCGACCGGCCTGCAGGCAGGCGGTGCCGTCCGGCGCGGGAGACCTTGTCGGCTTCGCGCAGAACATCGCCGCAGTGACGCTCGGGAACATCGTCGGCAGGATGGTGCGGGTCGCGACGGTGTACCGGCCCGTCTGTGTGCGGCACCGACAGCGAGGCTTACGCGGCCGCGTCCGGGTCCAGAAACTTCATGCCGATGGCGCTGTCGCGAAACATGTCGGCCTCATCCAGCAGCCAGTCCTGGAAGGCCCGGACCTTCGACTGCCGCGCCGCGACTTGCGGACACACGAGATAGTAGCTCTTGTTCTTCAGACGCACCTGGAACGGTGCAACCAACCGCCCGGACTCCAGGTCCCCAGCCGCGGCGATCAGGCTGGCAAGCGCGACCCCATACCCGTCGGCGGCGGCCTGCAGGCACATGCGCTCGTCGGTATAGGTTGCAATCTGGCCCGGGTGGCCATCCATGACGCCCGCCGCGCGAAACCACTTCACCCAGCTCGGATCGACCTCGGAGAATCCGCTCCACTCGTAACTGATCAGCGCAGCGCCGAGCAACGTCTCCGGCGCTTCGGCGTCGGGCGCGAACCCCGGCGCGCACACCGGCGCCACATAGTCGTCGAGCACCCACGCCACGTGCATGCCCGGGTAGTCGCCGAAGCCATAGCGAATGGCAAGGTCGACGCCTTCACGGGCGAAGTCGGCGACATCGTCCGAGCTGGAGACGCGCACCGCGAGGTCCGGATACAGCTTCTGAAATCGCGGCAGCCGAGGGCCGAGCCACTGGCCCGCCAGCGACATGGTGGTGCTGATGGCGATCTGCCCCTCGACATCGTCCGAACGCAGGGCGAGCGATGCCTCGGCGAGCTTCTCGAACGCCCGCCGCACGTGCGGGGCGTAGGCTTCACCGGCCGAAGTGAGTTTCAGCGAGCGGGGCAGGCGATGAAAGAGCCTGACGCCAAGATGCGCTTCGAGCGTCTTGATCTGATGGCTGATCGCGGTCGGGGTGACGCTGAGCTCCTCGGCCGCGACCTTGAAGCTCAGATGGCGCGACGCGGCCTCAAATGCCTGCACGCTTCTCAGCGGGGGCAACCGTGGGGAGCGACCGTCGCTGTGCCTGAAGTGCATCATCGGCACGATTGTCCCCACATTTGCAGCCATTGTCGATCCGCTGTCCGGGGACGTTCGATGCCGGGTTGCATTTCCTGCTTGTGTTGTCCTGACGATGCCCGGTGCAAGCACTTCTCCATCTGGGGTCTCTTGACATGGCAAGCTGCTCGGTCACGCAGGGCGGAGTCGACTGCGCGTTATACGCATCACGCGGGAGACGCGGCGAGGGACTCCGTCGAGCCCGCCGCCATGAGCATCGCTGGGCGTGCAGCCGGGCAGGTTTGGCTCCGGCAGCATGGCTGATCGCTGCGCACAGTGATTGCGGGTGGATGATCCGTTGGCGGGGCCGGGTCGATCTGTCGTGACAGTGAAGGTTTGGTCGCCGCAGTCCGATGGCCTCAGGCAGGCCGGTCCCGATAGTGGAGGTTGCAGATCCTGGCGGGAACGGGACGAGTGTTTCGTCGGATTCGAGGAACCGGACGGCGTCGCGAGGGCCGCAGTTGAACCAGTAGCATACCAGTTCGACGACCCCTGTGCCGAGGACGTCGCGGGTATGGTCGTGGAACTGCTGACCATGCAGGCTGATGCGTGTGGAAGCCAGTCCTGTCCGTGAGGCGCTGCTGCAGGCCAGGGCAAAGGCGACCTGGGCAAGCGGAAGGTCGTCGAAGGAGGTGCCATTGGCGATGGCGAGGGTCGGGTCGGGCGGGGCCCGTTCGCCGCGGCCCGGTCCACATGGCGCCGTGTCTCGCGAATCCTCATAATGTGCCGCGATACACTCCTTGTCGATGGTGTCGAGTTCCTCGATCAGGAGGCGCACCGTCTCCTCGATGCCGGTATGGTGCAGCGTTTCCGAGAAGGTCTCGAGCAGTGCGCTGCATCGGGCCCCGATCTCGTCCAGGGCGGCGAGCGCGGGTTCTGCCGGTTCCGGGAGTGGGTGGCGTGGAGGGGGCTGTCCGGCAGCCTGCCGGTTGCGCCGTTTGCCGACAGGAACACGTTGGCGATGCAGTCCTCCCCGGTGATCAGCCATGCCGAGAGGGCGTCAATGGCGTCCTCGGTCACTATCACGCGGTGCGGCTGGATCTGTTCTGGCGGGAACCAGAAGCTGCCGGCGTCCTCGCGTGATCCGGTGGCCATGCAGTGCCATGGCCGCCTCCCGGTCCCGACGATTTCGGAGCCGGTGGTTCGAAGCTGCTGATCGCGGCAGAGGAAGACGGCATTGCGATCCCGTCGGCCTGGATCAGTGCATCGCTGCGCCAGCGTTCGATGAGACGGGGAGGGAGTGCGCGCCGGGTGCGCAGCCACCGGCAGACATGGCGCCAGTTCGCTTTGTGGCGCTGCGGCGGTTGGAAGGCCGGGGGTCCGTCGAGGAACAGGACGACGTCACGGAAGCTGCTGAATTTAGGTATGCATGACCAGGTCGATGGCGCCACTTCCGCCGGTGCCGGAGAGATGGTCGTAGAAGCGCTGCCCGTTGATGCTGATGATCGATCCGGGTCGCTTGAAGCGTGCACGGTCCGTGGTGTCGCGGCGGTTCCCGAGGGCCTCGGCGATCGCCTCGATCCGTCGGGTTTGGATCGCGTGGAGCTGGCTGCTGGTCCAGGTCATCGCTCGGGCACCCTCACGGCGGTTTCCGCGGCGGCCCGCGCGACATGATCGGCATTCGCCAAGCGCAGGTTCTCACCGTATGCGGCAATGGGCGCGTAGTGGGCGATGCGGTTGATCAGCCGCGGGATGCCGTTCGACGACAGGTACATCGCCTCGATGGCGGCGGGCTCGAACAGGGGCAGGTCGGCCGGTGCGCCAGCGAGATTGAGCCGGCCCTCGAGATAGGGCGCGGTCTCGCTGCGGCCGAGCCCGTTCGGGTAGTGCTGCATGGCGAGGCGCTGGTCAGCGAGTCGAACACCTCCAGTGCGAGATGGCGGCACAGGGTGGTGCGGCCGACAAAAATGCAGGCAGAGCCAGCTGTCGGCGTCCATCTCGAAGTTGGTGAGCAGGCGCAGCTCCTCGATCACCTCGGTGCGCGGCAGGTGGGCCTCGTCGACGACGGGGACCGGACATCGCCGGCTCTCGGAGACCAGTCGGCTGACCCGGGTGCGGATCACCACCCGCCTTGCGGCAGACCGAGGGCACCCTGATCGTCAACCGTCAGGATACCCGACAGGCCACCGAGGTGGCTCACCTCTCTTCGGAGGTGGGTGTGAAACCCGTAATCAATCGCATGAAGACCCGCCTGACGAGCTGACGGAAGTCAACCGAATGTAGTGCCAGGCCGGAATCAGGAACGACAAAATCTCTATAACTCAACGTTGTAACGAACTGAGAAACGAACAGAATGTCAGCCTGGGCTGAGTGCGTGTCCGTGGCGACCTTCGCGAGACCGGGCGGTTTCGTCGCTTTGGCCCGTGGTCACGTCCTCCTCTGAAACCCGACCGTGGAGGGCGATTCGTTCTGGCGTTGATCATGCAAAACACATAAATAGGCGCGAAAGAGACATATTCAAATCATATTAACATGAAAAAGGAGTTTTCTGAGCCGCGTACAAGCACAAAAATGGCGGTTTCTGCACGGCAACTTGTCACTTGTCATGAATTGTGCACGATGCGGCGAAGTCGTGAACCGGCCGCGCGTTCGGCGGTCTGCGGGATTGCAGCGTCAGAGGTCCGTTCGCTCGAGGGGGTACGGCAATGGAGTTTGCAGGGTTTGCGGGAGCCGGCGCGGATCGCTGCAGATTGCAGTCTCCCGCAAAGGGTGGCTGCGTGTTCGATCCGTATGTGGGAACGACGCAGAATGGCGCTGCCTTGTCTGCTGCGGTTGCGCAGGGACCGAAGCCCACCCCGCAGTATGCCGGCGACACCAGTCGGGCCATGCGGACTCGCATCTGCGACTTCTACTGCCGGTGCCTCGGCACTTCGACACCGGAACTGCCGGGGAGTGGGCAGTCTCCGACATACGGTTTGCTCCTGGATTCAACACCGGGACACGGCCGGGCGCCTGAACGCGCTGTGAAACGCGGAGACCGCCCGGACCAGCACCGTGTTCGGCATGCGGATAATCCGGGACGCCAGGACCGGGGCTCTCGCCGGGGCCCAGTCCGTCTCCGCCTGCCGGGCGATCGGCCGGCGGGGCGAGGCCCGTATGCCGTTACTCAGGACCGTTTTCGAGTGCCTCCGTTTCAGGGTCCTTCCGATGGCGGCGCTCTTGATCCAGGTGCCTGCGGGGCGGCCAATCTTCCGCTCCAGCGTCACGGGGCTGATCCGGCTCCGGTCCCGGGAGCTGCCTTGCTGCGTGCTGCACTGCATCATCGCCGAGAAGTCTCCGCGCCGGCCGGACCGGATGCTGAAAAATCTTCTCGGTACAAGCGGCCCTGTAATGAGCCCGGAAGGCCAACGATCCACATGCCGGATCACATCTGTCTGCGGACCGAATACCTCCGAGACGCCAGGGACGCAGGAATGGGACCAGTCACAGCACAGTCCGGAATTAAACCGGCCTAGAGGCTGTCGTGGGAGAGAAAAAGGTCATCATCGTCGGCGGAGGAGCGGCTGGACTGAGTGCTGCCTGGACGCTGAAGAATCGCGGTGTTGATCCCATACTGTTTGAGGCCAACGACCGCGTGGGCGGACGCTTGGGCGGCGACTTGGTGGACGGGTTCTGTCTGGACGAAGGCGCGGATTTCTTTTGCTCCTCATACGACATGTCCTTTCGTCTGTGCGAGGAACTGGGATTGCGTCTGGTTCGTTCGGAGATGAACCTGGGCTGGCGCAGAAATGGCCGGTGGGTTCTCACGACGCCCATCCAGTCCGTTGGTGCTTTCCTCAGGAACCTGCCGGCGTTCTGGACGTTGGGGTTCCTTTCACCCCGGGTCGTCTTGCCCATTCTGAAACTGGTCAGGGATATCAACCGGCAGGCGGAACACCTGAATTTCTCCAGTCAATGCAGGATCGTCGAGATCGACGGAGAGGAAACCTTCGGCGGCTACCTGGAGAGGATCGGCGTGCCTGGCTATCTGAAGACCACGCTGGCCGGGTTCCTCGAAATGACGATGGGCCGCATCGACGACGCCAGTTCTGCATACATGCAAACCTATCTGGCAGAAATGCTGTTGAAGGCCGATCAGATCTACGTGCCGGAGAAGGGCGCAGGCGCCTTGTCCCGCGCGCTGGCTGCTGCGTGCGGAGATACCATTCGCGTTTCAACCCCCGTCCGCCGCGTGGTTATCCGGGACGGCGCCGTGACGAGCGTGATTGTCGACGACGGTCCCATCGAGGCGGATGCGGTCATCTGCGCCCTTCCCGCCACAAGAGTGACAGACATCATCCCCGACCTGTCGCCCGGGATTCGCCGCACGCTTGACGGGATCACCTACTCACGCGGGTGTCGAGTGGTGATCGGCCTCGAACACGCGCCGCTTCCCCCGGGCTGGCACGGCGCGTTGTACCCCGAAGACGAGACCCCGCTTCTGCTGGACCGATCCATCAACCTTCCGGCCATCGCACCGCCGGGCAAGAGCACGCTCGACCTGCTTGTCGGTCGCGACCGCGCGGAGGAGCTGTTTCCGCTGGATGATGAGGAGATCAAGCACCGGATGCTCGGCGATGCGCGACGCACCCCGCCACCTGGCTCCGCGCTTCCCGGCGACGACGAGGGGCTGTTCACGCGTGTTTACCGTTGGAGGGAGGCCGTATGCATGATGCCGCCCGGAATGTTCAAGGCGATCGCGGAAATGCGCCGGTTGCTGGGTGGGGAGGTGAAAAACCTCTTCCTGGCGGGTGACTACATGGGGGTGCCCTCGGTGAACGGCGCCTTGGCCAGTGGCGTCGACGCGGCGACGGAGGTTGCGGACATGCTGGCGTCACAAAGAGGGTGAAGCCGAGTCATGGGACCGACGGACCGCTACATCGATTTCGTAATTTTCCGTCGATGGCTGGTTGTTATGCTCGCGGCGCTGGTGATGCTTGCGACAGCAGCGGGCGTGCCCGGGCTTTCTGTTTCCAACAGCTATCGCGTACTGTTCGGCGAGGGCAACCCCGATCTCCTTGCCTTCGACGAGTTACAGGACACCTATGTCGCGTCGAGGTCGGCGCTGATCGCCGTTTCTCCGCGCGAGGGCACGGTGTTCACCCGCGACGTTCTCGCCGCGGTCGAGGAACTGACCGCGACAGCGTGGCAGACGCCGCATTCCGTCCGGATCAATTCGCTCACCAACTATTCCCACAGCGAGGTGGACGGGGATGACCTGACCATCGCTCCGCTCGTGGCTGACGCCATGTCCTTCAGTGATGATGACCTTGAGCGGGTTCGGTCCGTCGCCCTGAACGAGCCCGAACTCGTCGGGCAACTGATTTCCGATGATGGCCGGACGACCGGGGTGGCCATCAGCTTCGCCCTGCCCGAGACCGAGGAACCGGCCTGGGCCGAGATTTCGAGCCATCTCCGGGACCTGCTCGACGAAGCCCGGGTGGCCCGTCCGGATCTTCTCTACTTCCTGACCGGGAACGTGATCCTGAACCAGACTTTCACCGACGCGGCACAGGATGACGCAAAGATGATCCCGATCGCGTTCCTGGTCATCCTCGCCATCGCCGCTCTGATCCTGCGCTCGGTGTACGCTACCCTTGCCATCGCCGTTACGCTCACGTTCGTTGTGCTCAGCACCCTCGGAGTGGCGGGCTGGTCAGGTGTCTTGCTTACGCCGATCAGCGCAAGCGTGCCGATCATCATCGTGACGATCGGTGTTGCCCATGCGATTCACATTGTGATCATGGCTCTGGCCGCCATCCGCCGCGGGCAGGAACGGAACCCGGCGCTCGAGGAATCCCTTCGTAACAATCTGTTTCCGGTGTTCCTGACATCGGCCACTACGGCGATAGGATTTCTCAGCCTGAACATGTCGGACTCGCCGCCGTTTCACGTCCTTGGAAACCTGGTGGCACTCGGTGTGCTGTTCGGTTTCATTTACTCGGTAACGCTTCTGCCAGCACTGCTCTCGATCCTGCCCTTGCGGCCGACGACCTCCCGCACCCGGACGTCGTCCTTCTTTGACCGTTTGGGCGATTTCGTGGTCGCGCGCCGCACACTGCTTCTCTGGTCATGCATATTCGTGGTTGCTGTGTTGGCGACCGGTATTCCCCGCAACCAGTTAAGCGACAACTGGGCGCATCATTTCGACGATCGCTACGCATTCCGCATTGATACGGACTTTGTCTCCGAGAACCTGACCGGGTTGGACCGGCTCGAATACTCGTTGGCCTCGGGGCGTGAGGGTGGCATCACCGATGTTGAATACTTGCGGACGGTCGATGCGTTCGCCGAGTGGTTCCGCCAACAGCCGGAAGTGCACCACGTGCAGGCATTCACGGACGTCATGAAGCGTTTGAACCGGAACATGAACGGGGACGATCCTGCGTTCTACCGGATACCGGAGACCAGCGAACTCTCGGCGCAGTTCCTGTTGCTCTACGAATTTTCTCTGCCGCTCGGCGCCGATATCAATGACCGGTTGGACATCGCCAAGTCTGCGACGCGGATGACCGTTGTTCTCAAAGAAACGTCCACTGTGGAACATCTTGATCTCGACACGCGTGCCCGGGACTGGCTGCAGAACAACGCATCCGGGTTCGCCGGCCCGGCCTCCGGGTTCACCATGATCGCCGCCCACATGTCGAGCGAGAATATCAGGAGCATGCTGGAGGGGACCATCCTCGCCGCGGGACTGATTTCTCTGATCTTGTTGGTAGTCTTTCGGAATGCACTCATCGGTCTAATCTGTCTTGTGCCAAACTTTGTCCCGGCGGTGCTGTTATTCGGCCTGTGGGGATATCTCCACGGCAATGTCGGGCTTGGCGGTTCCGTGGTGGTGGCGATTGCCATCGGCATCATCGTCGATGACACAATTCATTTCATGACACACTACTTGAGGGACCGGCGAAAAGGACGTCCGGCGTCCGAGGCGGTTCGCACCACGTTCAGCGCAGTGGGTCCGGCATTGGGCACGACCACCGCCGTTCTGACGGCGGGCTTCCTGGTGTTCTCCACCTCCGGCTACGAGCCCGGTGCGCAGCTCGGTTTAATGGTCACGCTCACGATCATCTTTGCGCTGCTTGCCGACCTTCTGCTCCTTCCACCGATTCTGATGGCAGTCGATCGGTCGAAGTCATGATCCATGACCCTTTCCAGTACCGCCTGAGTATGGGGTTCTGGCGTCCGCGCTCTGCCTGGTCTGCATGACAGCGCTGTCCGTTGCGCACTCGGGAACCGGATGGCCGGGGTCCGGCCATGGTGTCAAAGTGATGGTGCGCATGGCTGCGAATGACGTTCTGGTCGTGCGGGTTTCAGTGTGTCCAGGTGAAGGAGTTGCTGTTGAGACTGCGGTGTCATAACCGGCGGGGATGCACCGTGATCGGGATGGGAGTACGGATTCGAGGTAACCGAGCGCCGGAAAGAACCTGTCTGCGCCCGAACAGGCGCAGGCGGGGACTGGTGGCGCGGCGCCGGCGGCAACAAACAGCGCCGCGTCACGCCTGGGCGGTCGGTCTTCCTTGACGAGATCCGGGCCTTGACCGCGATGGCGAGGGCCGGGCGCCGCGGGGCGAGCGGTTGATCAAAGTGATGCCGAACAACCTGCGGAAAACATTCACCTTCGTGGCTGTGCTGCGCCAGACGGGAGCGGTTGTACCACCTGGTGCTGAACGGCCCCGTGAACGGGCGGTGTGCAGGGCCCAAGTGGAATGGATAGTGGCACCGACCCTTCAGCCAGGCGACGTCGTGATCGTGGACAACCCTTCGGTGCACCAGGTCGATGGCGCCGGCGAGGCCATC